>NZ_JAXXXI010000034.1:0-106762 GCF_037359455.1 Suilimivivens sp. | reverse complement strand
CGCTCCAGATGCCGTTTGCACAGGGCATCCGCTTCTCTCTCATCATCTTCCGTCAACTCCCGTCTGCCTTTGGTCAGTTCAATCTCCACATAAGTCCGGTAATCATCAGCTACGAGATTGAACAGTTCCTTGGGAGTATGGCACACCTCGCCAGAGCAATAGTGAAAATCCTGGTCAAATTCAAAAAGCGGATAATTCCATTTTTTGAAACAACACACCAGCCATAAAATCAGATCCTTTCTTAACAGGGATCAATTTCGATATCCACCCGATTTTCCTTGTACATCTTCACAAACAAGTGCAAAGCTGCTGTGGAATAAATATATGCATTCTTCTTACCCTTTAAAAACTCATTAAACTCCTTATAACAACTCTTTGTCATCGGTATGTTCTTCCGGCATTTTTCTTCCTGCATTTTTACTTTAACGTTTTCTCTATTTAGTGCTACAATTCCCTCCTTTGTTTTTTCAGAATCCAGCTTTTCTTTTACCCAACCCTGTTTATAACCTCTATGTTTAATTTCTTTTGTAAGGGATGCACCTCTTATTCCATGATTTTTATACGATTCATGAATCACATCGGTTGACAGTGGCATAATAATATAGTATTATAATTGTACAAGAACTTGTACAGCATATTGTTCAGTAAGAAAGGAGTAACACATGGTTGCCGTAAACTACTCTACGATCAGAAATAACCTTAAAGATTACTGCGACAAGGCTTCCGACCAACACGAAACTATTATCGTTACTCGAAAAAATGAAAAGAATATCGTTTTAATGAGCCTAGATGAATATAACAGACTGGAAAAAGCTGCAAGAAACAATGAATATCTTGCAATGATTGACCGCGGTATTGCACAGCTGGAGGCCGGTAAAGGTCAGGAACATGAGCTTATTGAGGTAGACGAATGAAAAAACTTTGGGCCGACCGAGCTTGGGATGACTACCTATACTGGCAGACGCAAGACAAAAAACATTAAAACGAATCAATGATCTCGTTAAATCCATTGAACGGGATGGCCTTAGTGCAGGAATCGGTAAACCGGAACCGCTTCGTCACAGAAAAGCGTGGAGCCGAAGAATTGATGATGTAAACAGACTCGTCTATAGCATTGATGAAAATGGATTTTTGTGGATTATTTCCTGCCGTGGACACTATGAGGATTGATAAAGAGGGCTCGCACTGAGCCCTCTTTCTTTTTCTCCATAGTTCTCGATAGCATCCGCTACGAACAGTTAATCTTTCTATCCAGATCTACCCCATCTGCTTTGCAGCTTTCATGTACTTCATGAGAGCAGTTCCATGACAACTCATGAAATCAGCAACAATGTTTCCAGACAGGTAAACTTAAAGGATCTAAATTTCCGTGATGAGGATAATTATGAAGAAATTTACTCGGATGAGGAACGTAAAAAACTTTTGAAAGTGGTTTTGAACCATCCAGAGGACGTGATTGCAAGAATGTTCGTGATTTTGTTCTGCATGCCACTCCGTCTTGGTGAAGTACGATCCATAAAGTGGTCTGATGTAGACTTTGAAAATCATACAAAGGGGAAAAGGAAAAAGTGTAATCGTTACATTCCTCTTTCAAAAACAGCCGAAGATTTGTTTCGTAGGGAATACGAATTACAAACGAATGCCAATGAAGATTTCTTTGTTTTCAGCTTTACCAATGGTTTAAATCCTGTTTCAGAAAGTCCCGTTTACAGGCATGCATAAGTTCTGTGGCGAAGCTGATATTACCTATAGAATTCCACACAAAATGAGATTCTAGGCTGTAACGAAAATGTACGAAGCAGGAGTTGATCAGGCAGGAATTCAGTACACTGCTGGTCACGCCTGTCCAAGCACAACAGATCATTATAAACGTCCTTCCAGACTCGGACTTATTACGACAATGAAAATCAACGAGATTTTCAACTGATTCAAGGGGTGTACCCCAGTGTACCCCTTGGGAATTATTAAAAGAAATAGCGGAAGCCTTGATTTTACAGGCTTCCGCATCTAAAAAGGAAGAGCAGATAACGGGAATCGAACCCGCCTCCCCAGCTTGGGAAGCTGGTGTTCTACCGATGAACTATATCTGCGGAATATAAAATATTTAAAAACTCATATGCCAGTGCTTCACAATCGTCTGACTTCTCCTGCACTTGCTATATTATAGCATTATCTCCTTTTTCTGTAAACCGGCAAGCTGCAAATTCCTCATTTCAAATTTTCTTATTCTGGAATGGTTCTTCTCTCCCTGCAACGGAAGACTATAAAAGTCTTCCGTGCGGAAAATTTATCTGTAACTGACTTATACATGGAATGTACCTTCTGTTTCCTCCCTCAGATGTCACCTACATTCTCTCCGGTGCTGAGAAGCCAAGTACATCGATACAGGTTTCCAGAATATCTCTTGTCAGAACAAGGAGTGCGATAAAGCCTGCCTTCTTTTTTTCATCCTCTTCTGAGAGGATCTTTGTTTCATGATAAAATCTGTTGAAATCATTGGCCAGCTCATAGATATAAGCACACACCTTATGAGGTGCTGTCTCCTCAAAGGCATTTTCCATCATCGCGCTAAACCTTGTGATCTGCAGCATCAGCGCCTTCTCTGATTCGCTGACTGCCTCCTGCAGAACCGCATTTTCCAGTCTCCCGCCCTGCTCCTTATACTTATTCAGAATAGATTTGATCCTGACGATCGTATAAAGGATGTAGGGACCTGTGTCTCCCTCGAAGGAGGTAAACTTGTCAATATCAAAGATATAATCCTTGGAAGCCTGATTGGAAAGATCACCATACTTGATTGCTGAAAGAGCTACTACCTTCGCTGTTTCCCTCGCCTCTGCCTCCGGCACTTCCCTGTTGTCTGTGATCTTCCTGTACATCTCTTCATTAATCTCAGAGATCAGTGTTTCCAGACGCATGACACCACCCTCTCTTGTCTTAAAGGGCTTGCCATCCTTGCCATTCATAGTTCCAAAACCAAGGAACTTCAGCTTCGTATCCTTATCTACCAGCTTTGTCTTTCTTGCGCAGCGGAATACCTGTTCAAAATAAAGATCCTGTCTTTTGTCTACCACATAAATGATCTCATCCGGATGGAGCTTTTCCATTCTTTCCATAATGGTAGCAAGGTCTGTCGTATTATAAAGAGATGCACCATCTGATTTCAGGATCATACAGGGCGGGATCTCTTTGGTATCGGTGTCTTCTTTGACATCCACGACAAGCGCACCCTCGCTCATATGTGCATAGCCTTCTTTTTTCATGTATTCCACCATACCCGGAATCACGGTATGGACATCAGATTCACCTTTCCAGAGATCAAATTCCACATTCAGGTTCTGATAATTTCTCTTAAGGTCAGTGACAGACACTTTTATGATATGCTCCCAGAGTGCCCTGTATCCTCTCACTCCATTCTGCAGCCTGTAGGTTGCCTCCATGGCCTTTTCCTTGTAGGCCGGATCCTCTTTGGATTTACCACTTGCTGTCGGATAGATCTCCTCCAGCTCTGAAATTGTAAAAGGTGCTTCTTCAGGATATTCTCCCGTATAATTTTCATCAAAATAAACAAGCTCCGGTTTCCGTTCCTTCAGTTCTGTAATGATCAGCCCCATCTGCAGACCCCAGTCACCAAGATGGATATCACTGATCACCTCGTGACCGGCATATCTGGCAATTCTCTTGATACTTTCTCCGATGACAGCTGAACGAAGATGTCCCACATGAAGCGGCTTCGCAACATTAGGTCCGCCATAATCCATTACGATCTTTTCCTTCTTTGCCGGGGGCTCCAGGCCAAACCTTTCACTTTCTGCCATTTTCTTCAGATAATCACTAACAGCGGATTCCTTCACCTTGATATTTAAAAACCCGGGAGCTACGGCCGCCACCTCTGCAAGCAGCTCACTGCCTTCCGCTTTCGCTGCCACATCCCCGGCGATCATGACCGGTGCCTTCTTATACTTCTTGGCACCTGCCATTGCTCCATTACACTGATATTCACAAAGATCGGGGCGGTTTGAAAGAGTTACCCTTCCAAGCTCTCTGTCATAGCCGGCATCCTCAAATGCCTGCATGATCTCCTCCGATATCAGATCCAGAAATTTCTTCATTATCTTAATCCCATGCCTTTCTCCCGTCCGCATTTCCATGCCTCCGGTTCATACTGTTTTTATATTAGCATTCTTTACGCTTTTTCACAAGAACGCTTTTTTTCTTCCCGTTCCATCCTTGAAAAAATACATCCACAGTAATCCTGCCTGTACAGTCCGTATTCTTCCGACAGCTCTACTGACCGCTTGTATCCGTTTTTCTTTTTAAAATCGGAAGGCAAAAAGGAAATCCCATATTCCTTTGCAAGCTGCTCCCCGATCTCATTGATCTTCTGTGCATTTTTCAAAGGGCTGATGGTCAGCGTTGTTGTGAAATAATCTGCTCCCTCTTCTTTTCCAAGTGCCGCTGTTTTTTCAAGTCTGAGCAGAAAGCAGGCAAAGCAGCGCTCTCCTCCCTCTCTGCAGGCTTCCAGTCCTTTTATTCTTTCAAAATAAAGCTCTCTCTCATAATCCCCTTCTATGATCTCAATAGAAAAAGCTTCCTTTCCCACATCCTCCCTCCGGTTCCATTCCCTGATCAGACGCTTCTGCTCCTCTACCCGCTTATGGTACTCCGGCTCCTCTGTAATATTGGGATTATAATAAAAAACTGTGATCCTGAAGAATCCCCTCAGATACTCCAGCACGTAACTGCTGCAGGGTGCACAGCAGCTGTGAAGCAGCAGCTTCTTTCCGTAATTCTCTTTATCTGCCAGAATTTCATCCAGCATTTTCTGGTAATTCTTTTTTTGCATCTCTCTGTCCTTATTCAAAAAATGCACTGCAGATCCTTATACCGGATCTGCAGTGCACCTTCACGTTCTGATCTTTATTTCTGCAGAGGACTTTCTCTGTAAATAATATCCTCTCTGCCGGGTCCATTGCTGACCATAGTGATCGGATATCCGATCTGCTCTTCTACGAACTCAACATACCTTCTGCAGTTCTCCGGAAGATCCTCATATTTCTTAATTCCCCTGATATCACATTTCCATCCTGGGAGCTTCTTCAGTACCGGCTTTGCCTTCTCAAGCTTATAGGTAACAGGGAAGTCTGTTGTAACCTCTCCATCGATATCATAGCCAACACAAACCGGGATCTCATCCAGATAGCCAAGTGCATCCAGTACGGTAAATGCCACATCTGTTGCTCCCTGCAGTCTGCAGCCATACTTGGAAGCCACACAGTCAAACCAGCCCATACGTCTCGGACGACCTGTAGTAGCACCGAATTCACCGCCATCACCGCCACGTCTTCTCAGCTCATCTGCCTCATCCCCGAAGATCTCGGACACAAACGCGCCTGCTCCGACTGCAGAAGAATATGCCTTGCATACCGTAACGATCTGTCTGATCTCATACGGCGGGATTCCCGCACCGATCGCACCATAAGCTGCCAGTGTAGAGGATGAAGTAACCATAGGATAAATACCATGGTCAGGATCCTTCAGTGTACCAAGCTGTCCCTCTAAAAGGATGGTCTTTCCTTCCTTCAGTGCCTTATCAAGGAATACAGATACATCACATACATAGGGCTCGATCATTTCTTTATATTCATGCAGGGTAGCAAGCAGCTCTTCCGGTTGCAGAGCCGGCTTGTGATAAAGATGCTTTAAGATAACGTTCTTCTGTTCACAGATTCTTACCACCTTGTCCTTCAGCAGCGCCTCATCAAACAGCTCACTGACCTGAAAACCGATCTTTGCATATTTATCAGAATAAAAAGGAGCGATACCTGATTTGGTGGAGCCAAAGGACTTCTTGCCAAGCCTCTCCTCTTCATACTGGTCAAATAAAATATGGTAAGGCATTACCATCTGTGCCCTGTCAGAAACTACAATCTTCGGCATCGGAACATTCCTGTCTGTAATAGACTTGATCTCGTTTATCAGGATCGGGATGTTCAGTGCCACACCATTACCGATCACGCTGGTCGTATGTCCGTAAAAAACACCTGATGGAAGCGTATGCAATGCAAATTTACCGTAATCATTTACGATCGTATGTCCTGCATTTGCTCCACCCTGAAAACGGACAATAATATCTGCCTGTGCTGCAAGCATATCTGTGATCTTGCCCTTGCCTTCATCACCCCAGTTAGCACCTACAACTGCTTTTACCATAAAAATATCCTCACTTTCATGTAGAAAACCGCATCCGCGGATTTCTGTTTACTCTGAGCTCTTTACTTTATGATTATACAGGATTCTTTGTTATAAGTAAAATCAATATTCATTATATTTGTCATAATCTGCAGTTATACAGCAAATTCTTGCAGAATCTGGTTCAGTTCATTTGCCTTTTCTTCCAATGCTTCTACAGCCACATCCAGCTGTTCTACAGAGGCAAGCTGTCTTTCTGCTGAATGAGCTACATTAACGGAGCCTGCCGCTGTCTGTGCAGATATCGCACTGATCGCCGAAATTGAAGCCAGTGTTGCATTTCTTCCTTCTTCCATGCTTTTTACATTTTCATTGATCACAGACAATGCTCCCAGAAGACCCTCAACCTGTTTTCCAATCCTGTCAAAGGATTCCGTAGTCAGCTCTACCGCCTTCTGCTGATCCTCCACAACGCTCTCTGCCTGTCTCGCAACCTCTGCTGCCTCCTGACTGCTTCTCTCGATCTCTGATACGATCCCTGCAATTTCTTCTGCGGAATGTACGGATTCGTCTGCCAGCTTTCTGATCTCCTGTGCCACCACTGAGAAGCCTTTACCTGCTTCTCCGGCTCTGGCCGCTTCAATGGATGCATTTAAGCTCAGAAGATTTGTCTGTTCAGCGATCTCATTGATCGTTTCTATGATCTTATAGATCGACTTGGACTGACCGGACAGCTTCTCTATCGTTCCTATGATCTTTTCTGTAATTCTGGTTGTGGATCCTGCGCTCTCCTTCAGATGATTAACAGAACTGCGTCCTGTTTCTATTCCACCCTCTGCCTCTCTGGCAAGATCACTGATCTGTGTGGTATTCTCCCCAACCATGCTGATACGTCCAGAAAGAGAATCCATCTGATCCTGGCAGAGTGCTGCTTCTTCATCCAGCCTTGCAACTCCCTGATTGATCTCCCCGATTTCACCCTGGATCCCTCTTGAAGTCTCCAGAAAGCTTCCGGAGGCGCTGATCATCTTTTCAGAAGCTCCTGCAATCTCCCCATCTACATCCTTAAGACCTGTTACCAGCTTCTTCATATGACCTACCATATGGGAAACCCCTTCTGCAAGCAGTCCGAACTCATCTTTTCTTCCTGTCGTTATCTCTACCGTCAGATCTCCTCCGGAAACCTTCTTTAATTTCCTCAGGACATCTCTGATCGCCCTTCCATAGCCACCTGCCAGAAGAAATCCCATCAGTACTGCTACGATGCAGGCTGCAACTGTCAGGACTACAGACAGCTTCTGGATCTCCCGCGTCTGTCCCACAATGGTTTCTTTGGGGATAAGTGCACAGATATAAGCATTTCTTCCCTCCACCGCGGTGTAGAGGAAGAGATACTTATCCTCTTCTACATAAAAGGCTCCTTCGAGGGCTTCCTCCCCTTCCATTGACCTGATATTTTCAAAGTAATCCTTTCCCACAAACACAGTTCCCTCTTCCGGCTTCTGTGATGCTGAAGAAAGATATTCTGTGCCATCACCCGTCACAAGTCCTACAATACTGCCTTCTCCTCCCTCTAACGAAGACAGTGTGCTTTCTACTACCTCCTTACTAATATCCACAAGCATGACTGTCCTGGTATTCACAAAGTATTTGGCAAGTCTCACACCATATTTGCTGCTGTCTGTCTTCAGCTTTTCATCCAGGTCACACCTGTTTCCAAATAAAAAATAATGGTACTGATCCCCGGCTACCTGTTCCCCTTCAGAAGTTGCGATATAAGCAGAGTAAAGACCAGGTTCCTTCGTCTGGGTTGTTGTGATCGACGTATGCTCGTCCGACAGGAAATAAATATTTGTGATCAGACTGTTTGCAACCACCTCATGATCCAGTGTATCCTGAAACTGCCTTGGGATATAGGCATAGGACGAATCCATATTTAATACCCCTTTATAATATTTCACCAGTGTTTCATCTGTCAGATAATCCTTATAGGTACTCTGCACCATATCTACTGAAAGGGCAAAATAACTGTTCATCATCTCCATTGTCCCCAGTGTGGATTTCTCATAGCTTTCTATGATCTGCGCAGATGCCTTCTGATAAGAGGATGCCCCAAGCACCAGGATAAATGCAACCGGCACCAGAAATGCCAGGATCATCCGAAAACTCATCCTCCTGAAAAATATAACTTTCTTTTCTTTTTTCCCTTTTCTCATAAGAAACCTCCATTGAGAAACTTTCGTAAATTTTCGCATCCTTCTTTTATTATACACAACAGATCTCTGTTTGAAAAGAGAAAAAGGCACCCAGATCTTAAAATCTGAATGCCTCATAGATCACTTGTATTCTTTATTTTACTTAATCAATCTCACAGATCCATCCTTCAGGAGCCTTGATGGTTCCCATCTGGATACCTGTTAATGTATCATACAGCTTCCTGGTGATCGGTCCCATCTCTGTGCCATAGCAGATCTCCCTGCCATGATCTACGATCTTGCCAACCGGTGAGATAACTGCTGCTGTTCCGCAAAGTCCACACTCAGCGAACTCTCCGATCTCATCAAGATATACCGGTCTCTCCTCTGCTTCCAGTCCAAGGTATTCTTTTGCAACCTGGATCAGTGAACGACGTGTGATAGAAGGCAGGATACTGTCTGACTTGGGAGTTACTACCTTGCCATCCTTTGTAATGAACAGAAGATTTGCCCCACCTGTCTCCTCGATCCTGGTTCTGGTAGCTGCATCCAGATATACGTTCTCATCATAGCCCTGCTTATGAGCATCTACGATCGCATGAAGGCTCATTGCATAGTTCAGACCAGCCTTGATATGGCCTGTTCCGTGCGGTGCTGCCCTGTCGAAATCACTGACACGGATGGTGATCGGCTTAGCGCCGCCCTTGAAATAAGGACCAACCGGTGTGGTCAGGATCCTGAACTGGTATTCATCAGCAGGCTTTACACCGATAACAGGGTTGCTGCCAAACATATAGGGACGGATATATAAGGTAGCACCACTTCCATAAGGAGGCACGAAGGCTTCATTCGCCTTAACAGTCTTCTTAACTGCTTCAACGAACTTGTCCTTAGGATAAATGGGCATCTCAAGACGAGCTGCACTCTGCTCCAGTCTCTCACCGTTTAAGTCGGGACGGAAAGTTACGATCTTACCATCCTTAGTAGTATATGCCTTCAAACCTTCAAATACAGTCTGTGCATACTGTAGAACACCTGCACATTCATTAAGGACTATATTAGCATCGGTTGTGAGGGTTCCCTCATCCCATGCACCATTCTTATAGTTGGAAACGAATCTGTAATCTGTCTGTAGATAACCAAAGCCAAGATTGGCCCAATCAATATTTTTCTTTTCCATACTGTTACGCTCCTCTCCTGTGTAGAACCATATTGAATTTTTTTTATTATTATCCTTTTCCTAAAAAAAGTCAATAGTTCTTTGGTTTTCCCTATTTTCTGCGTTCATACTTCTGAAAATGATAGGTGATATCGAAATACACCTGCTCATCACTCTCACCAGTCAGCTCCCACTCCGGATCCTCCTCCAGATTTGGGAAAAAGGCATCTGCCTCATAGGCACGGTCTATCTTTGTGATATGTGCGGTATCACAGTAAGGCAGAAGCTGTCTGTAAACACTCTCCCCGCCGATCACATATACATCCTCTGTGTCGTAGTCCTTCAGTCTTTCGAGAAGCTCTTCGATACTGTTGAACACCTCTGCATCCTTCACCTTGAAATTCTCATTTCCGGACAGAATCAGATTCTCCCTGTTCTTAAGCGGCAGTCCCCCCGGAAATGTCTGCAGTGTCTTCCGCCCAAGGATCACGACCTTTCCTGTCGTTTCCTCCCGGAAAAATTTATGATCTGCCGGAATCCTCACAAGGAGCTCATTCCTGTTTCCAATGGCCCAGTTTTCATCTACCGCTGCAATTACATTCATGTATTTATCCTCATTTTCTTTCTGTTTTTAAATAGCGATCGGTATATTTGTGATCTGCTCTCCCGTCACATAATTTTCCACGCTGACATCATTTCTCGTAAATTTATAGAAATCCCTGATCTCCGGATTCAGATGAAAGGTGGGCGCCGGGTACTGTTCTCTTGCTATCAGCTCCTTTATGACCGGAATATGTCTGTCATAAATATGGGCATCTGCGATCACATGCACAAGCTCCCCTGCATTCATATCACATACCTGTGCCAGCATATGGACAAGCACTGCGTACTGGACTACATTCCAGTTATTGGCCGCCAGCACATCCTGGGATCTCTGGTTCAGGATCGCATTCAGTGTCAGCTTATCCTCTCCCTTCTTCTGGGTCACATTGAAGGTCATGCTGTATGCACAGGGATACAGGTTCATCTCATGAAGATCCTCATGCACATAAATATTGGTCAGGATCCGGCGGCTGAACGGATTGTTCTTCAGATCATAGATCACCCTGTCCACCTGATCCATCATGCCTTCCTTATATTGATGCTTCACACCAAGCTGATAGCCATAGGCCTTACCGATGGAACCGTTCTCATCGGCCCATTCATCCCAGATGTGGCTGTGAAGATCGTGGATATTGTTGGATTTCTGCTGCCAGATCCAGAGCATCTCATCCGTTGCGCTTTTCAGCGCGGTCCTCCTTAATGTGATCAGGGGAAATTCCTTTGAAAGGTCATACCTGTTTACCACCCCGAATTTCTTGATGGTATAGGCCGGTGTCCCATCTTCCCAGTGAGGTCTTACCTTTTCCCCCTCTGTGCTGGTGCCATTCTCCAGAATATCCCTGCACATATCCACAAATATCTTATCTGCCATACTCATAATACACGATTTTCCTTTCAGTTCTCCCATTTATCACAAAGGGAATTGATCTGGTCCGCGAACTTGCCAAGCTCTTTATTCGGCCTTCCCTCACACTTCTGGATGACAGAAAGAAGTCTCTGGCCTGCTGCCACAAGTCTTGCAAACACATCGGATACCGCCTTTGCTTTTTTCTTCAGTGCCACCGGCTCTGCCTCATAGACAAATTCGCCGGTCAGCAGATCAAATTCCGTTCCGCTGTAAGGAGCATAGGCCTGATATCCGTACTCCTTTTTCAGACATTCCGTAAAGGACATACATACGCTGTCCTCACCATGAACCACAAATACACGCTCCGGCTTCTCCGTAAAGCCCTGCAGCCAGTCGATCAATCCGTTTTTATCTGCGTGTCCGGACAATCCCGTAAGGGATCGGATACCTGCCCGTACCGCAATAGGTTCCCCAAACAGCTTTACTTCATCAATGCCCTCCACAAGACTTCTGCCAAGCGTACCCACTGCCTGATAGCCGACAAACAGGATCGTACTGTCCTCTCTCCACAGATTATGCTTCAGATGATGACGGATACGGCCTGCATCGCACATACCGGAAGCTGAGATGATAACCTTTGGTGTACTGTCAAAGTTGATAGCCTTGGACTCCTCACTGGTAATGGAAAGCCGGAGGCCTGAAAAAGAAATAGGATTGATCCCTTTCTTTACCAGCTCCATGGCCTCCTCATCAAAGCAGTCTGCTTCATTCTGATGAAAAATACCGGTAGCCTCTACCGCCAGAGGACTGTCCACATAAACCGGGAAGTCCTCATGCCCTTCCACCAGTCTGTTTTCTTTTATTTTTCTGATAAAGTACAGCATCTCCTGGGTTCTTCCGACAGCAAAGGAAGGAATCACCACATTACCGCCTTTATCAAAGGTTTCCTTCAGTATCCCGGTCAGTTCCCTTATATAATCAGGACGTTCTCCCGGATGCAGCCTGTCACCATAGGTGGATTCCATGACAACATAATCTGCTTCCTGCGTCTTCTGCGGATCCTTGATCAATGGCTGGTTTTTATTTCCGATATCCCCGGAAAAGACGATCTTTTTCGTGACCCCCTCTTCAGTGATCCATACCTCGATACTGGCTGAACCAAGAAGGTGTCCCACATCCGTAAACCGTATCTCGATCCCATCGCAGAGAGGCATCTTCTTTCCATAGGGACAAGGCACAAGCCTGTTGATCGCATTCTGGGCATCCTCCATTGTATATGGCGGTTCATAGGGCTCCTGCCTGGCATTCCTCTTTGCCTTACGGTTCTTCCAGTCCGCCTCCTGCATCTGGATGTGCGCACTGTCGCGCAGCATGATGCTGCAAAGATCCGCAGTTGCCTCTGTTGTCAGGATCTGTCCGTGAAATCCTCTCGCCGAAAGCTGTGGCAGCATACCGGAATGGTCAATATGTGCATGGGTCAGAAGTACATAATCAATCACGGACTCTGCCACAGGAAGCGGTGCATTTTCAAACACATTAACGCCCTGCTCCATACCGTAATCCACCAAGATATGCTTCCCACATGCATAAAGATAATGACAGCTCCCTGTAACCTCATGATCTGCCCCAATAAACATCAGCCTCATGCCATTTCCTCCAATCTGTTCCTAAGCTACAAATTCCTTCACAATATAACAAAGTATACCATATCTGAATATAATATAGCAAACCTTATAAGGACACTTCCAATGCTTTCGTCTTTTCTGACCTTTCTTCTTTTCTGCATTGCGCTTTCTGCAGACACCTTTACTGCAGGGCTATCCTATGGCAGCTCCGGTGTCAGGATCCCTGCTCCCTCAAAGCTTATTCTGGCCCTCGTTTCCGGTCTCATGTTTACCCTTTCTGTTTTTTTCTCCGTTTTTCTCTCAGTGCATTTTCCGGAAAAAGCAGTCCTTCTTCTTTCCTTTCTGATCTTTTTCTGTCTTTCTCTTTATAAGGGCTATGATGCCCTGTCCTTCAGGAGCCGCGGCAGATGCGGACAGAAAAAAGCACTGGCCGGAGCTCTTACCACCGATTCCCTTTCCCGCAGGATTAACTATGCAAAGCCCTCTGTCCTTTCTGTGAAGGAAGCCTTCCTGCTCTCCCTTGTCCTGTCTCTTGACAGTCTTACCGCAGGCGCCGGTTATCAGCTTAATCTTCCTCCGCTCCCTGTCATACTGCTGCTTTCCTCCGCGATCCACCTTTTGTCCCTGATCCTCGGACTCTCCTTAAGCAGACGGCTTCTCAGGAAGCATTCATGCATACTCTCTCTTCTCCCGGCCCTGTTCTTTCTCTTTCTTGCCCTGTCCAGGCTTTTGAAATTCCTGTACTCCTGACAGCCTTGCAGAAAGCACCAGCAGTTCATGCACCACAAGCGGCATGGATGACAACAGAAGCAGAAGCCCCCATTCCTCCAGGGTAAGACGGCTTGTGCCAAACAGCTCCACAAAGTACGGAATTTCCGTCACCATCACCTGCAAAAGGATGCCAACCACAAAGGATACCAACATATAGGGATTGTTCCGGTGATTCATCCTAAACAGGGATTTATTCACGTCCCTCATACCGATGGCATGCATCAGCTGACTCATGCCAAGAACTGTAAATGCATGAGTCTGTGCTTTATTCAGCACACTGGTTACCATAAGCATCTTTCTTATATTATCAATGCTCACCGGCAGTCCCCTTACAAGAAGCTCCCGGTATGGCACCGTCAGAAATGCCAGCAGGCTGATACTTCCGATCACAACCCCATAGCAGAGCATACAGGAAAGTCCTCCCTGTGCAAACAGGCTTTCCCTGCTTTTCCTTGGCGGCTGTCCCATCAGCTCTTCTGTATCATTTTCATCTGCTCCAAGGGCAAGCGCCGGCAGCGAATCCGTGATCAGATTGACCCAGAGAATATGGCTTGCCTTTAAAGGCGGCAGAAATCCCGCAAGGACTGCTGCCAGCATGGTCATGATCTCCCCGAAATTGGAGGATAAAAGGAACAGGATCGTTTTCCTGATATTTTCATAGATTCCACGTCCCTCCCGCATGGCCTTCTCTATGGTTGTGAAATTGTCATCCGTCAGCACCATGTCTGCTGCATTTCTGGCAACATCCGTTCCTTCCTTTCCCATGGCGATCCCTACATCCGCCGCTTTCAGGGATGGTGCATCATTAATGCCATCTCCTGTCATGGCCACGATCCTGCCCTTTTTCCGCAGGGCTTCCACGATCCTTACCTTATGCTCTGGTGATACCCGTGCAAACACGCGGATCTCTTCCACCCTGTCCTCCCATTCTCCTTCAGAAAGAGCTGCGATCTCATCCCCTGTCATGCACTGGCTCCTTACATCTGCAATCGACAGCTCCCTTGCAATGGCAAGTGCGGTATCCACATGATCTCCTGTGATCATCACAGTATTAACACCAGCCCGCCGGAAGCTCTGAACTGCCTCCCTGACACCTTCTCTTGGTGGATCGATCATACCGGTAAGTCCAAGAAATGTGAGGTTCTCCTCAGAGAGCAGCTCCTTCTGTGAGCCGGTTTTCCCCTCTGTCTTCATGGCAAAGGCCAGCACCCGCAGAGCCTCACCCGCCATTTTCTCCGCAGCCTTCATGACCTCCTTCTTCTCCCGTTCAGAAAAGGGAAGTTCCCTTCCATTGCGGTACTGCCTGCTGCACCGCAGGAGGATCCCATCTGCTGCCCCCTTGCAGTATGCCACAAGGCTCCCTTCCCGCTCCTGTACTGTAGTCATGCGCTTTCTCTCAGAATCAAAGGCTCTCTCCGCCACTCTTCTGTACTTCTGCCCATAAGCTTTTCTGTCGTATCCATACCCATCTGCATAGGCAAGAAGGGAAATCTCTGTAGGATCTCCGATCCGCTCTTCAAGGTCAGCATCATTGCACAGAACACAGCTTTCCAGGAAATATTCATGTCCCTTTCCGGTAACATCACCTGCATCCACGATCCTGCCATCCAGATAGCACTTCTTTACCGTCATCCGGTTCTGCGTCAGTGTTCCTGTCTTGTCCGAGCAGACCACGTTCACCGCCCCCAGTGTTTCCACCGAAGGAAGCTTCCTGATAATGGTTCCTGCCTTTACCATCCTGGAAACGCTGAGTGCCATCACGATCGTCACGATCGCAGGCAGTCCCTCCGGCACTGCTGCTACTGCCAGTGAGATCGCAGTCAGGAGCATTTCCCCGATATTCCGCTTCTGTACAACCGCCACCAGAAACAAAAGGAGACAGAGCATCACCGCCCCGATACTGAGTATCTTTCCAAGATCGGAAAGCCGTTTCTGCAAGGGTGTCAGCTCTGCCCCCTTCTCCTCAATAAGGCCTGCGATCCTGCCGATCTCTGTATCCATACCGGTAGCAGTCACCACTCCCCTGCCCCTCCCGCAGGTTACCATAGTGGTCATATAAGCCATATTCTTCCGGTCTCCCGGATTTTTCACCTTTTCTGTCAGAGCCGTGCCATTTTTTTCTGAAGGAAGGGATTCTCCCGTCAGTGCCGCTTCTTCTATCCTCAGATTTACCGTCTCTGTCAGCCGGATATCTGCCGGCACCTGTCTTCCACTGTCAAGCAGGACAATATCCCCCGGCACCAGAAATGCACTGTCGATCTCCTGCTCCCTGCCGTCCCGGACAACAATCGCTTTTGGGCTTGTCAGCTTTTTCAGCGCTTCAATAGCCCTCCTGGCTTTTCCCTCCTGGATCACACCCATACACGCATTCAAAAGGATCACTGCCCCAATGATACAGGCATCTCCCGCTTCCTTCAGAAACAGCGACACCACAATAGCCGCCATCAGGATATAGATCAGAGGATCGCACAGCTGCTCAAAAAAGAGCTGCAGAACCGGTTTCCTTTTTCCTTCTAAAATCCTGTTTTCTCCATTTTCAAGAAGACGTGCCTTTGCCACATCCTCTTTAAGTCCATCCTGCAGACTGGTCGTAAACAGCTTTTCCAGTTCCCTGACGCTTTTTTCTGTATACATAACAAATCCCTCCTGTACCCCTATTTATATGCGGGATACGGAGGGATTAGACTACCTATTGACCAGTAGGCTGTGTGTAATCATCCATATAAGTGTCATTGCATCTGGTACAGCGGTACAGCGTATAACCGGCGCTTGTGGCTGTAGGCGGGATCACAACGGATCTGTAATTGTGTTTATTCGGATCAACCGGGATCTGTTCTGCATAGGTACTGCCGCAGCTGCATACATATGACCGGATCCCCGGCTGTGTACAGTTGGCCTCCTGTAATACATAGGAGGTGTAATTATGCACATGTGGTGTGGCGCTTGGTGATGCTGTTGCACTCGGTGATGCCGTTGCCACAGCTGTAGCCGCAGGGGATGCGCTTGTCCCGGCTGAAGCACTTGGCGTTGCGGCAGCTGTTGCCGAAGGCGATGCACTTGGTGTTACCGGCGGGATAGACCTGGTGTCCAGTACCACACCACAGACAGTACAGGTTCTCTGCTCAGTTCCCGACTGCTTCTCTGTTGCTGCTTCTGCCACTTTCCAGTCTGTTGCAATATGTCCCATAGCCGGGATCGGCTCGGTATAAAAGCTGCCGCAGCTGCAGGTATATTTCCTGAGGCCTGCCAGCACACAGGTAGGCTCTCTTTCTACAGAAGCAATATAGTCATGCACATGGGATGCGGCCGATGCGGAGCCTCCTTTATAAGGTACAACCTCCTGTGCTACCACCTCATCACAATAAATACATTTCTTAACTCTTAATCCTTCCTTATCTGCAGTGGCCTTTCTCACAGTTTCCCAGCTGTCCTCTGCCACATGACCAGTAGAGGGGCTATCCACGTAATAAACATCCCCGCAGATATCACAGGTATATTTCAGCCTGCCTGACTGATAACAGGTAGCCTTCTTCTCCACGCTCTCTTTATAATCATGTACATGATCTGCTGCGGCAGAAGGGCTGTGCTTCTCTGTATCGCCGGAAAGATCTGACGGTGTCTGATCCGTACTGCCTGTCTGATCCGGCAGGATCGTCGGAACCGGTGCAAGGGAAGGCGCATCCGCAATATCCGCCTCCTGCGTACTGTCCGGCTTCACGTTGTCTGCCATCTTCTGGCTCCCACTGCCACCGATCACTGTATAACCGATAATTCCTATTGTTGCAAGGCAGGCGATCACTGCTAATACCCCCAGGATCCCTGTCAGCACCTTCATCACACTTCCCATAGCTGTTTCCTCTTATGACCTTCTTCTTATATGAAGATATTTTATCATACTTTATCTTATTGTTCTATCTGAAATTATCCCTATTTCTTCCCTGCTTTTTCCCTGTTCTTCGGCACTTTTCCCTGTAGCATAATCGATAATGATGCCGGGCTGTATATTATAAAGAAAAACATGATAACAGATCGCTTTCCCATGATCCTCCACAGAATATGCTTCCATTTCCACACCTCTTGCCACCAGCTCACTTCCTTTAAAATAAGGAGTCACCCGGTAAAGCACATGTCCCTCAGTACGATCCAGATAGCGCATGACCCTTTCCTCCCAGGGCAGCATAGTCGTGGCATTCAGGTACCTGGTTCCGGTGATCAGATTCTTTTCATTGGCCTCCTGCCCGGTCAGGGCATAGGCGATCAGGTGGCTTCTATTATATAAATAGGGCGGACTTTCATCGATCAGATCTTCGTATTTCTTCTGTTTCCATCCGGAAGGGCGTATTTCTCCGATATCCCCTCTTTTTTCTGTCGGCATCATGTCCCTGGACAGCATGGCGACTGCTGTGCCACACCTTGAAAGTCCATCCAGCTCACTGTAATGCTCTCCGGTAATATGGCTCAGCTCCCATTCCGTAAAATTGGGTCTTCCACCATTCAGAACGATATAGTCTTCTCCTGAATAGTCCGGAATACTGTCCGGATCTGCGATACAGGTACTCTCCGAGCCTCCCTCATCTGGCAGATAGGCTTCGCTTCCATAAGCTGCTGGCTGCTCTTCTTTGTTTTCCAGTATTCCCGGCACGGTAAAGCTTAACAGACAGAGTATCAATATTCCCATCAGGGTACGCATATCACAACACCACGCATGCTTTCTTTTCTTACTTCTTTTCATCAGAATATCTTTCCTGTCAACCAAAAACATACTATAATGATCCCTGTACAAACTACAGCTTACTTAAGGATAACACTTTTATGAACTATTACATGGCTCCCATGGAGGGACTTACCACCTACATTTTCCGCAATGCCTTTCATCAGTACTATGGCGGTATTGACAAATACTTCACACCCTTTCTCTGTAACCGTCATATGAGCAGCAGAGAAAAGAACGATATTCTGCCGGAGCATAACAGAGGGATGTGTACCATTCCCCAGATCCTGACAAACAAAGCAGAGGATTTTCTTTCCCTGTGCCAGGATCTTTCTTCTTACGGCTATGACACTGTCAATCTGAACCTCGGCTGCCCTTCCGGAACCGTTGTTGCCAAGGGGCGGGGTGCCGGCTTCCTTTCCTGTCCTGATGAGCTTGATGCCTTCCTTGACGAAATCTTCAGCAGATGTCCTCTGTCTATTTCCATCAAGACCAGGATCGGCATGGAACAGGAGTCTGAATGGGAAACACTTTTGTCCCTTTATCAGAAATACCCAATTGCAGAACTGATCATCCATCCAAGACTTCAGAAGGAGGGCTATGGCGGCACGCCTCACCTCAGTGCATACAAAAGAGCAGAAGAAATGCTTTCCTGCCCTCTTTGCTATAATGGTGATATTATTTCTCCTGCCACACAGGAAAAGACTCTTAAGACACTTCCCGGCATAAAAACGATCATGCTCGGACGTGGTCTTCTGAAAAATCCGCTTCTTCCTGCACTTCTCCGTCAGGAAAATACGGATCCCTCCACGCTGAAAAGCTTCCACGATACCATTCTGGACGGATATCTTTCCATCATGTCTGGTGATATGAATACATTATACAAAATGAAAGATCTTTGGACATTCTTCGGTCAGAGCTTCGATGGTGCTGAAAAGTACCTGAAGGCTATCCGCAAGGCCAGAACTGTCACTGATTACCGGCTCGCTGTCAATGCCATATTCCGCACCTGCAGAGTCATCCTTCCAGCTCCTTCTGATCCCTGGTAATGTTTTTCATCCATTTGAATTTAAAATAATGAGCAAATACCACCGGCATCTTTTCAAACTCATCCAGCGTCATCACAAAATAAACCCATACCGGCGGCAGCTTCAGCACATACGCAGCGATCGCCATCAGTGGTACTGATACTCCCCACATAAACACCGTATCCACTACCATGCCGAACTTCGCATCACCACCGCCACGAAAGCACCCGCAGATCAGACAGGTATTAATGCCTTCCCCTACCAGTCTCCAGGTGGTCATGATCATAATGATCCCCAGATAATATATCGCTGTCTCTGTCAGCTTATCACGATAAAACTGTACCATAAACGGACGGATCGCCAGGATCACGCAGCAGCCCAGAAGACTTACGATCACAGTAAGCCACAGTATTCTTTTCGCATATACCTTCGTATCCTCCATCCTGTTTTCACCAAGCGTCTGACTGACAATGATCGTTGTGGCATTAGAAAAGCCACGGCAGACAATGGCACCCATATTGACCACCATGACAGCTACTGCATTGGCCGCTACCATATCATCTCCGATATGTCCAAGGATCGCCGTACAGGTCGTGGCTGCCATTCCCCACATCAGATCATTCACCACAGACGGTGCACTTATCTTCAAAAAATCTTTAAAAAGAACACCTGACCGCCTGAACAGATTCTTCAGCCGGAATTTAATATCCTTACCTGCTGCAGAATATACAAAACACAGGATCACTTCCACTGCTCTTGCCGATACCGTGCCAAGCGCTACTCCTACAACACCCAGTCTTGGCAGTCCAAACAGCCCGAAAATAAAGGCTGCATTCATCAGCACATTGACTAACAGGGAAACCACATACAGCGCAGAAGGAAAAACGATCTTCCCTACACTGCGCAGGGCACTCACAAAAACCTGTGAGAATCCCATGAACACAAAGGAAAAGGAGAGCACCTTCAGATAAGCTGCTCCTTCCTTTATGGTCTGTGGACTGTCAGTAAATATCTTCATGATCGCTTCCGGTGCAAAAAAAGAAAACACAAAAAACAGAAGCGAGATCAGGATCGCCACTCTGGCTGCCAGTCCAATGATCCTTTCAACTGTCTGCTTGTCTCCTTTTCCAAAGTATTGGGCGCAGAGCACGCTTGTCCCTATCCCAAGTCCATAATAAAAGCAGAACAGCACAAAGGTATACTGATTTGCCAGAGACGAGGCCGCCATGGCTGTCTGGCTCACATAACCAAGCATGATCGTATCCGCTGAATTCACCAGCGTACTGATCAGGTTCTGTATCATGATCGGAAATGCCAGCTTCAGGGCATATAATAAAAACTGTTTTCTGTCCAACCGCTCTTTCATCTTTTATCACCATTAAAATCTCGTTCCACATTTGGGACAATATTCAAAATCCTCTGCCGTCTCAAAGCCACAGCACTGACAATGTTTATACGCACCATAAAAGCTGCCATAGCCTCCCCTGTTTACTCTGGTCAGATGTTCCTGCCGTATTTCCACAGGCTCCCCGTGGGAAATTGCTTTTCCAATCTCCGGATCCAGTTCATACAGGGCATGGCAGCAGCTTGTCTGCACGTAATAATGCTTATTCCATTTCAGGCAGGGGATCAAAAACAGGGAAAGCACCGTATAGGTCATAAAAACCTGATATCTCCCATATTTTCCACACAGATTACAGATAATCGTCTGTGTAAAATCAAAATCCTTCCTGCCATCCGTAATACCCATCATAAAAAACATGGCACTTCTCCCTATCTTACCATTTTATAAAATTTTGTCCATCATTTTCTTGTGATATCGTGATCCACAGGCTTTCGCCTGTCCCTGATAAGAAGAAATTTCAAAAACTGTCTTATGCACCCAAAAGGAAAGTTTTTCTCTTATCAGGGCAAAAGACCTCTGCATTTGAGAGGTCTTTTATATTCGCTTATTTTACAATGAACTTTGACTAACAAGGTTTACAAAGTACACATATAGATTCGGATAATGCTCTCTCAGATAGTCCTGATGGCAGTAGAAATCCTTCATAGAGCAGGCAAAAAATTCGTATCGATTGCTTGTTGCATAGCCTATATCAAACTGATTCTCCATATTTTCGTCAATTCCGTAAAACTCAAACTCCACGTATTCGTCTTTGTATTCTGCATAGAGCTTTTGTGCTTGTGATGAACCACGATTGATCGGATCTCGCTATTGAGTACCCTGTTTTCAATATCCCATATATGTCCGGTCATTCTGCTTTTGAGTATGGTATGCACAGCTCCTTCATGCAACACTACAAAATATTCCCGGTCAATAATATCCAAATCTTCTTTGGTAAACATCTGCCACATTCCTTTGCAAAATTTATTTATCACAATTTTTTTCAATTAGTTAATCACAATAAGGAAGCAATTCTTCTATCTTAGCTACAATACGGTGTTGCTCTTCAAGAGGCGGAAGCGGAATAAGCATACCTAATACATGTTCCATTTTTAGATTTGCTTGTGCAGAACCACCACCTTGATGTGATACAGTATAATGAAAATATTCCGAGTTAATAGTATAATATAAGTAAGATGTTGTGCTGTCTACACAAGTTCTTATTTTAAGAACACGCTGATTTAATAACGCAGGTGTACTCCACTCATAAATTGCTGTTTTTCCTAAAGGTTCAGGATTATCTGATTGTGAAGAAAGACACATTAGCATATCACCTTTTACAATTTTACTGCTTAGCATTTTTTCAGATGGATTTTCAACATAGTCATTTCTTGTTTTTAATTGAACATTTAATGACATTAAATTTCCACTCTTGATTACAGGTAGTCCAATTCCGTTTTTATTTGTTTCTTCTGATTTATATGCGTATCCATTTTGTACAGTAACAAGATTTCCAAATCTTACCCACTTCCAATTATCTGGAATATCAAAAGGTATTTCATCCTCTGTAATCTTCGCAAGAGGTTTATCTTTCTTTATCTTACTTTCCTTGATGAGCTTCTGCTTTTCTTCTTGAATTTGATTATAAAGATCTTCTGCACTGCCCTCTTCCGGTCTTTGCTCTACCAACTTACCCTGAATAGCATACTGCAGAATAGACTTCTTCATGTCCTCCGGGAACTTTACATTGAACTGCTCAAGCTTTTCATAAGCTTCTGCATATCGGTCTACAAATGGAAGAAGCTCTTCTATTTTTGCAACAATATGGTGCTGTTCTTCGAGGGGAGGTAAAGGACAAACGCAATTCTCAATAATTTCCAAAGTTAAATTAGGTATTGCTGTAGTTTTTTTCTGTTGCGTAAGATATTTTTGTATCTCGGGAGAATTTAATACATAAATAATGTATTTTAAGTCAATGTATGAAATATCGACTAAACGAACCATAGATACTGCTTGATTTGCATTTAATGGCAAATCTTTTTCTCTAACAAGACTTGTCCTTCCAAGTGTACCCGCTATTGTTATAAGAATATCGTTTGCTTTTATTATTGATCTTTTTAAATATCCGTTATGTGTTTCTTCACTAATGTATTTTAAATTGGTTTTATCTATAACATCTAAGCCAGCTACATTTTCGGCTCTCAAAAAACCAATTCCATTATCTAAATAAGCTACATTACCACCTCGTGGAGTTGTGCCTTTTGTTATTAAGCTTGCAATTTCTCCGAGTTTAGTCCATTGCCAGTTTTCTGGAATATCAAATAGTATTTCTTCATCAGATATAGGCGTAAGTGTCTTTGATTTTTTAGCTTCTCCTTTTTTGATTAGAATATTTTTTTGTTCGGATATTTTTTGAAGAATATCTTTGGCATTTCCATCTTCAATTTTATGTTCTACAAGTTTACCTTGAATTGCATATTGTAAAATGCTATCTCGTAACTGTTCTGGGGTCATTACTTATCACCTCCAGGAAGCAGAGCTTCAAGTTCTGCAAGTACATGGTCTATCTCCGCATTAAGGCTTGCTCTTTTCTCCTGATAGTTCTGAATAGTCTCCATAGGCGAAAGGACTTCTTCTTCCTCATGAGGATAACCACAGAGATCAAGATTACAGCTTTGCTCATTTAAGAGATAATCTGCAGTAAATTTCTGTGCTTTAGGGCCGTCTTCGAGAACAATTTCTTTTCTGTCATTCCACCATGCAACACAGTTGTCAAAGTGCTTTAGTTCCATAGGTTTTGTCTTTGAAAAGTGCTTTCTGTCTGATGGAATATCCACTCTGTAGTACCAAGTTTTTCCTGAAGGCTTTTCATTATCAAAGAACAGTAGATTGGTTGAAATAGATGTATAAGGACTAAATACAGAGCCTGGAAGTCTTACGATGGTATGTAAGTTAAACTCTGTAAGAAGCTTTTTCTTAATAGATACCTTTGCATTATCAAGTCCAAATAAGAATCCGTCTGGAACTACAACAGCAGCTCTGCCGTTCTTCTTCAAACGATACATAATAACAGACATAAAAAGGTCTGCCGTTTCAGATGAAGCCAAATCATCTGGAAAGAACCCCTGAATGGATTTGTCTTCATGTCCTCCGTAAGGAGGATTCATAAGAATAACATCAAACTTATCCTTTTCTGTATAGTCAAGCAAATTGTATCTCAGAGAGTTGTCGTGATAAATCCTCGGAACTTCAATGTCATGCAAAAGCATATTCGTAACGCAAAGCAGGTACGGAAATGGCTTTTTCTCCACACCGTAAATGCTGTCGTCAAGTTGCTTTTGCTCTTCTGTGTTCGTGACCTGCTTTGACAACTGCGAAAGCCAAGAGGTAATAAATCCACCGGTACCACAAGCGAAGTCTGCCATGCACTCTCCAAGCTTTGGTTTGATCATCATAGCCATAAAGTCTGTAACAGCTCTTGGAGTGTAAAACTCACCGGAAGAACCTGCTGACTGCAAATCTCTCAGGATTTCTTCATACACAAATCCGAAGGCGTGGCTTTCCTTTACGTCGTCAAATTCGATTTCGTCTATCACATCTACAACCTGCCGAAGGTAAACACCGTCCTTCATGTAGTTGTTAGCGTCCTCGAATGTGGACTTAACTATTGCTTTCTTTACAGGGGTCTGCGAAGTTATACTGAGTCCCTTTAGTGTCGGAAACAGCGTATTGTTTACAAAATCAAGCAAAACATCTCCAGTTATGGCATGACCGTTTTCATCTGCCTTTGCCCAGTTACGCCACCTACAGTTTTCCGGAATGATAGACGTATAGTTATCCTCATTGATTTCCCAGTCGTCTTCCTTTGCATCGTACACCTTCAGAAACAGCATCCACACCATCTGCTCAATTCTCTGTGCATCACCATTGATACCTGCATCCATGCGCATGATGTCTCTTATTCTCTTAACAAATCCCGATTGCATTGCCATACTTAATCATCCCCCATTATTTCATTCACCAATCCAAACAAATTATTATAACTTTGTATATGATATTTCAACTCTTTTAATTTCTTCTGTTCGACTTTTTCAAAATCTGATAATGAACATGCCTCTTTTTCTTTTGTTACAATGAATAACCCTAATGTATCATACTTAGGCGACATTACCGCTGGATCTCCATGATAAAGTTCAAGGAGCAGAATGTACCCATCATTATTATTAATGTAATATGACTGGCTTTCTCTGATTGTATTATTGTCATAATCACAAGGTAAGCCTTTCTCTTCAAGTAAACGAACAATAGATTCCTTTTCGTCTAACATATAAAAATTTTTCCAATAAAGTGTAGACTGTTTCGTTTTACAAATCAACTTTTTTATCAGGCTGTTTTTATCATCTATTTTCTTTTTAATTTGTAAAGATATGATTATTCCTGCAATTCCTAATGCATTTCCTAAAAGAGAAGAACTCAAAAAATCCATCATAACTACATTTCCTCCACACCCTCATAGATATTGTCTTCAAGTTCTTTTACTGCTGTTTCATACTGAAGCTTGCCTCCGAAAAGCTTTACGATTTTGGCAGGTTTTCCATAATCAGCAAAGTCTGAAAGAGAAAGCACCTTTATGTCCTCTACCTCTGCTATACCCTGGTTCATATACTTGTCCAAAAGAATTTCCAAAACCGCTCTTGCATCTCCGGAGTACTTTGAAAAGAAGTCCCTTTTCTTCACGTTGTCTGCCCGTTCTTTTCTCGTAAGAGGTTTTGTTCCGTATGCAACATAGCAAATAAAGTCGAAATCGTCTACGTCCTCCAACCCCTGATCTTTCTTCAAAGCCGTAAGATCTATTCCCATTTCGGCAAAGGATTTTTCAATTTCTTCCTTTTTGTCAGAGGATTTCCACTTGTATATAAAGTCAGAAAGAGATGCGTATTCGCCCCTAATATTTGTTTTTGTGTAGTCAATAATATCTTCCTGTTTAAGC
Organism: Suilimivivens sp.; assembly: GCF_037359455.1. NCBI lineage: Bacteria > Bacillati > Bacillota > Clostridia > Lachnospirales > Lachnospiraceae > Suilimivivens > Suilimivivens sp. The sequence continues at coordinate 81,257 of NZ_JAXXXI010000034.1, read as the reverse complement.
AGCTTCCCATCCACATCGTATACGGATACGATTTTGTTAATAATTTTTACTCTGCATCCATCTTTGTTTACTATCGGGATCTCTTTCTTTTCTTGCCTGCCTTCTGTTTGTTCTTCCTTCTTATCAGGGTTTTCGTTATGGAAGGTTTTTCCAGAATGGCAGTATTTTTCATCCTGTTCTACAGGTCCATCCCAGTCAGGATCCGTAAAGAGTCTCGTAATATTTCTAAAATCCATTACGGTAAAGTTTGTTTTACCCAGATCTTCCCTTATTCGGGTTCCTCTACCAATAATTTGCTTAAAAGTGGTCATACTTTCAATGCGCCTATCCAGAACGATGAGCTTTGTCATTTTGCAATCTGCCCCTGTGGAAAGAAGCTCAGATGTGGTTGCAATAACAGGATACGGAGATGCGACAGAAATAAAATAGTCCAATTTACTTTTTCCGTATGTATCAGACCCAGTAATGCGAACAACATAATCAGAATCTTTCTTCACCATGTCCGAATTCAGTTTTATAAGTGCCGATCTCATTCTGTCTGCTGCATCCTCTGTTGCACAAAACACTATGGTTTTCTGCATCCGGTCTGTAGCTTTTAAATATTCCGTAATTTCACTTGCGACCTCATTGATCCGATCTTCCAAAATAACACCATTTGGATAGTCGTAGTCTTTGTTATTGTATATACGATCTTCGATTTCATTGCCAAAGATATCAACCTGTCCCTTAGTAGGTCTCCATCCGTCTCCTATATTGAGAGTAACGTTTATCACCCTAAACGGCGCAAGAAATCCGTCTTCTATTCCCTGTTTTAAGCTGTATTTGTATACAGGATCACCAAAGTAATCGATGTTCGACACCTTTTCGCTTTCCTTTGGAGTTGCTGTCATACCTATCTGGGTTGCTTCCGAAAAATACTCAAGCACCTTTCTCCAGTTGCTGTCTTCTTTTACAGATCCTCTGTGGCATTCATCCACAACAATCAGATCAAAGTAGCCTGCCGGAATCTGTCTGAAATGCTCTTCACCGTTTTGTCCAACCATTTGGTGATAGAGAGCAAAATTCACCTCATGAGAGCGAATTTGATTTAGGCAGTCTTTTTTGGCAAAGTCCACCTTATATATGGTTTTTTTAAGCGGTTTAAAATCCTGTTCAACGCTCTGATCCACAAGGATGTTCCTGTCAGCAAGATAAAGAATTCTCTTTTTGAAGCCTGATTTAAGTAGGCGGTACACAATCTGAAATGCCGTATAGGTTTTTCCTGTTCCGGTTGCCATAACAAGAAGGAGCCTTTTCTGTCCATTTGCAATAGCTTCAACGGTTCTGTTTATGGCATTTCTTTGGTAATAGCGAGGGGGAAAAGAAGTTTGCGACGAATAGTAGGGCTGTGCTATGATTTTTTTCTCTTCCTCCGAAATTCCCTTACCACCATTAATCTCAGCATAGTATCTGGCAATAAGCTGTTCCTGAGAGGGAAACCTATCAAGTTCGATAAACGTTTCGTTCCCTGTAAGAAAATCGTGTTCGTAAAAAGCATCGCCATTTGAAGAGTAAGCAAAAGGCAGATCCATCATCTTTGCATATTCAATAGCCTGCTGAATACCATAGGATACGGTGTGGTTATTGTCCTTAGCTTCTACTACTGCAATAGGCTTGTTGTCGTTCAAATAGAGAACATAATCCGCATACTTAGGGTTTTTACGAACAGCCATATTTCCCTTGATGTTTATCTGTCCATCTGTAATTTTAACCTTGGTTTCCATAGTGATGTGGTCTTGCCAGCCACGAAGAATTGCAGGCGTGATATAGTTTAGCTTAACATCTTCCTCAGACATTTGTTTTTTATTCAGAACCGTCATGTGTTATCCCCCGTAAGACACAAACAATACTGCTTGATTTTTATAATACTCACACAATAAAAATATACCACGAAGTAACTTTAGTTTGCAATCTGCACTTGTTATAGATTTTTAAAAATGATACGATATCGTTATTATAATCAGTACCTAAACCTAATAAGGTGTCAAAGAACTTTTCCAAGTCGATGTCTACAATCCAGTCATTTCCGTCATTCATTATATCGAGTGCCGTTAGAATTGCCTGCTGTGCACATCTATTAGGTCTGAATCCGTAACTGTGGTCATGGAACTGTTCCTCATAGATTGGTGTTAACACCTGTGCGATGGCTTGTTGTATGAATCTGTCTGTTACTGTTGGTACTCCCAGATTTCTGACACCGCCATCAGGCTTTGATATCTCCACTCTTCGTACTGGCTGAGGCTTATATTTTCTTGTCCTCAACTGTCCCTTGATGGTTTTGCCGTTCTTTGCAAGGTGTTCCTTCAGTTCTGTGTACTTCATTCCGTCCACTCCCTCAGCACCTTTGTTTCGTACGACTTGCAGATATGCTCTGTTGAGATTATCACTAGATAATATCTGCTCCATTAGATTACTTGTGTCCATGCGTTCTTTCCTTTCCGTCTCGCTTGATTTGACCACCTTTTACCCGATTGGTTACGGCAGATGAATGTCTCCTCTGCAATACGAGACATCACACTGTCTACAAGCTGTCTACAACTTTATTAACTTTTCTTTTTTTGCTGATTTTATGAGACGGGAATATTCTCATCCGTTTTATGTTTAGCAATAAGCTGTAGACACCTCTGTAGATATTTTGTAGACAATTTGTAGACACTTGCTTCTATCGCCCATTTTCTCAATATCTGTAATTCAAAATCCAAAATAGCCAGAAAGTGAATACATTAAATTTATTGACATGGAGATAATAATAGCATATAATAAAAGTACGGAAAGCCATACGTTTTTATGTGCAAAAAGGAGTGTTTTATATGTTAGCAGTAAAGAGCATGGATGTTAGAGATAATTTCAAGAGTTTATGTGATAAGGTTTTTAATGGTGAAACAATAATTATATCAAGACCTAAGAACGAAAATATTGTTATGCTTTCCGAAGCTGAATACAACGAAATGATGAAAGCCAAGCGAAACGCTGAGTATCTTGCTATGCTTGATAAATCTATGGCAGAAGCTGCGGCAGGTGATTTTGTTGCTAAGTCCATTGAAGAATTGGAGGCATACGAATAAATGAATATAATATTTACTCCTACTGCTTGGGAACACTAAACCGAATGGCAGAAGGAAGATAAAAAATGGTTAAGCGGATCAATGAACTTATTAAGGATATTGACCGCAATGGACTTTTAACCGGAATTGTTAAGCCGGAGCCATTAAAGCACCGTAAAGCATGCAGCAGACGCATTACCGATGAGCATAGATTAATTTACAATATGGATAACACCCAAAATCTGATTATATACTCATGTAAATATCATTATGAAGATTAGCACTTTAAACGGTGCTAATTTTTTTACAATTTCTAAAGATACGCATATATTCATTAGTGCTACTACTTAATCTATTTCAAGCATATGTTCTAGTTGATGGCAACTCCGACTGGAAAGAGGAAAACTCGGTATCACCCGACCTGTTAGACTTCTTCTCCGACACGAACCAGTCCTTTGCTTTGTACGAACCCTCGTCTTTGATTTCGTAGGACTCGTCTGCAAAGGAATAAGAGGTACTGTCTAATTTTCCTGCAGTGTAATAACACTTTATCACTTGGCGGTCACCCGGCTTTAAGCGGATAGATGAGATACCTAAGCCAACCATACCCGTCAACTCACTTGATGGATGTTTTCCCTTAAGGGATGACGGAACACTTAAACCTAACCAACTCTCTCTGTAGGCTACCCCGTTAACCAACTTGTCATGCGTATACAAACCAAGTCGATTGTTTGGCTGAGTGTACTTGCCCCATGTTGAGCTGTCTGCCACAAGAAATACACCCGTATGGGTCATTCCAACATACAAACCGCCACCCATCCATGTCTCAACGTTCATATACATCTCCTGCTTATCTGCTAAAGCCATTGCTTCGTCTTCACTCATACCGAGAATAGATGTACAGACGTAATACCAACCTGGGTTACCATTTGCTAGTGTCTGGGGATTTTTCAACCAAGCTGTAATAGCCGTACCTGTTGTCGTAAAAGGTGAACCGCCCCATGCAGGCTTTGTATCCCACTGGAATGTATTTACTGCTTCTCCAAAAGTAGTGTACAACATATCTATTCTTGGCGCCCCCGAAGAACTGTGCGGTTCTACCCCCATAGATGAGATAGCTACAATCTTACTGACTGCATGACCTGAGCCATCTGATACATAGATAATAAAACCTGAACGCTGAACGGATGCACCGTCTTTACCACTTAAATCCTGTGAACCCTGATTTCCTGAATTATTACCGTCTGAGTTTTCCTCCGTACTGGATGCGTAAACAGGCGTATCTAGTACCCCAAATAACATGAAAACCGATAGTAAAATGGGTACGATACGTTTTATCAGTTTCTTCATACTTTAACCTCCTTCTTGACTAAAAAAGCCTCTTAAAAACAGAAAATTCCTAGAAGCTAAGGAAACGCTTCTAGGAGTCTTCAATATTTGTGGTCTGTCTTTCAATTTTATACGCAATATGAGTTACTCTACAATAACGTCTAATGCTGCACTATTGAATGCTGCAGTTTCGCCTAATGTGGAATTAGTAGAATTACCACCCAAAACTCCACCATCTGCAAGAATCTGATTAATCAGAGCCTGTGAAACTTCATCCGTAGAAATCTGATTCACGTTTGGCTTTGGCTTTGACTCTGTAGGCTGAGCTTCTACTGGCTTTGTCTCCGCAGGTTTAACCTCTTCCTGCTTTGGCTCTGCTGACTGCTCTGTGGAAACTTCCTCTTTCTGAGTAGATACCCCCGAATCCTCTGAAACCTCTTCGGAAGTCTCAGCTACATCGACGATAGAAGAAACCTCTTCGGTGGTTTCTTGTACTTCGGGAACTTCCTCTACTACTTCTGGCTCCTCAACTACTTCTTCGGGGATCTCGATGGTTGGTGTTGCGACTGCCTCCGTTACTGTCTGGGCTACCTCTGCTGGCTGGGTGCCGTCTCCCTTAACCGCAAAACAAAACACCACCGAGCCGATGACCAATACAGCCGCAATTCCGGATATAATAATTGTCTTTTTCTTCATGGCAAAAACCCCCATTTCTATGATAAATCTGTTGAGTTGGTCTTTAACTATTGAAGATACTATCTCCATCCAACCATATCCTAGCATATTCCCATCCAAAACACAAACCCTAGCTGTAGTTGTGCGAGCTACTTCTGTAGTCGTTTTTCGATATAGGTTCTGGACTCTCCATGAATGTCAAGTACATTTAAAGCCTGCTCCAATGTAAACTGTAAATTTTCCATAAGTTTTCTTACTTTAATCACATCACGTTCATCTGCATATTCTTTAGCATATTCTTTAGCATATTCTTTTGCATATTCTTTTGCATATTCTTTTACTGATTCACACATAGTCTCACGTCCTTCCTCAGTTTCTTTGAAATGTTTTACACCATCGGCTAACGCCTTGTAGTGCATATCCTCTGATTCCTTTTGATGAAAGTCTTCCATAAGCTGGGCAATTTCGCCTTCGCCCCTGTAGCTTCCATTCACATATATGATATGTGAACCATCCTCAAAGAATTTCCCGGTTTCCCTGATATATCGATCAATATGATAAACCGGCATACCCTCATTGAATTTATCCTTTTTATAGATAAATATCACATAGGAATCTTTGAGTTCTTTGAAGTCCTGACTTGCTTTCAGCATTCTGGCATCCATCATACTGCTATGGAATCTTGCACGCTCTACCGATGCACCCTTTGCATCACTCTGGACTTCTATATCCATCTCTTTTCCATGAGAGTCTACCGCATGTACATCCAGTGTAATATTACGACCATCTACCAGCGGATTTTTTAACTCATCCTGTCCTTCCACACTGATTACTTTAATATCTTCTCCAAGGATAATGCGAAGTATAAGCTCTGTAGCTTCTATATTTTTATCAAATACATGACTCATCAGATCATCATCAAAAAGAGTCATATCATCAACGAGTTTATTTACCCGTTTCTGCTCATTTTCATCGTAAAATTGTTTTTCTTTCATAACTACCTGCTTTCACTATTATCGTAACACGAATTTATCTTTCCTACAAATAAAACTTGCATAAAACCATGCCTTTTCAGAATGCTGTTAAATAGTCAAGATGCCCCTGTTAATCATTCAGTTTTTAGCTGAGTTGGTTTATCTGTATTTGAGATATTTTTTTGTGCATTGAGATGATTTTATCATAGGTAGATTAGGGAGTTACCAGATGCCTTGCCGGTTTCGATAACTGCGTCCGTGGACGTGACCGTGCGTGGGGCGGTAGCGTAGCTACCAGCCACACAGGTGCGGTCATTGACCGCCGCAGGCGGTCTGGGATTTCCGGGTGCAGTATTACCCCGGAAACCCTGTATGAAACATCCCAAAAACCCCATAAATAAAGGAAAAACAGCGCATCCGCGCGTGTGTATGTTTTGTATGGAATGCATATGACTGACACCGCCGCAGGCGGTTACGCCCCGCCATATTATTACTCGGGGCGTATGCATCTACCCACAAAGCCTTTAAAAATAAGGGAAAACGTCCTGAATACATCAATGTATGCAATGTATACGCCCACAATAAATATCAATCAAACAGCTTGCGCAAGAAAGAAGATCACAGAAAAAAGAAGTCAAAAGACACAAGCCCCATTTTCAGAAATGAGGTAAACCTGAATGAACCAAAAAGAACGATCATCGTATGATACCATATTGCAAATTTTAAAATCCGATGCTACTCTATTATCAGACAGTGTGGTCGATAATATTATGGCAACACAAAGAGAGAAAATCAAAAAAATGCATCCCTATGCAATTACTGCTCCGTCCTCTGAACACGGTCGCTGGCAGACATTTTATAAGGATGCCCGTGGTGTGCGGAAGAATATCAAGGCACCCAGCGAAAAAGCTCTGTTAGATAAACTAATTCCTATCTACTTTGCTAAGACGCACATTGACAACTTAACATTTCACGAATTATACGAAGAGTGGCTTGAATATAAGACTGCGCTGTGTGGCAGTTCCAACACCATGAAACGCCATAAACAGCGTTATAAGAAATATTTTGAAACATCGGTGCTTGATTCCATGAAAGTCCAGTCTATTGATGAGTTGCTTCTTGACAAAGAATGTAACCGGATCGTTTCAGAAAACAATCTGACACGCAAGGAATGGGTCAATGCTAAAGTCATTCTAAACGGCATGTATGATTACGCATTTCGCAAACGATACATTGAAGAGAATTACATGTCAAAAGTAGTTATTCAGGTACGTTATAAACAGGTACAACGAAAAACCGGAAAGACGGAAACCTACGACACAGATGAACTTTCTGCTTTGAATGCTTATCTCGACCAAAAGTATTCAGAAACGCACGATTGTAGTTTTATGGCTATTCGGTTAAATTTCTTTTTGGGTCTGCGTGTGGGGGAACTGGTAGCTTTGAAATGGGAAGATCTTTGTGACGATAATCATCTCCACATTGTGCGTGAGGAAATTCGTAATCAGGATACAAATGCCGTAGAAGTTGTGGAACACACCAAAACAAATACTGATCGTTTTGTGGTTCTTATTCCACAGGCAAAAGAGATTTTGGAAAAAGTCAATCATGTTGATGAGTACGTTTTTGTCCGTGATGGCAAAAGGCTTACTTCCAGACAGATTAATTATGTTTTGGAGAAATTTGCTGAACGCATGGGAATGCACACAAAAAGCAGTCATAAGATGCGAAAGACATATGCCAGCCGTTTAAATGCCGCCGGTGTGCCACTTGACGTTATTCGTGAACAGTTAGGGCACAGTGATCTCACTACTACGCTTGGATATATCTACAATCCACTGACAGAGAAAGAGACATATGATGCTATTTCCTGTGCTCTTAAATAATCTGCAAAGACTGTCTACAACTGTCTACAGCTTTTGAGAAAAAGAAAAACACCCAAAACGCTGTATTTATCAGCATTTTGAGTGATTTTAATAGAGCACGAGACGGGACTCGAACCCGCGGCCCCGACCTTGGCAAGGTCGTGCTCCACCAACTGAGCCACTCGTGCGTTTTCAATTTCGAACCGCTGTATCCAACGGACAAGTATTAATATACATGATACTATTCTTTTTGTCAACAGCAAATTTGAAGTTTTTTTAAATTTTTTAATTTTTTGAAATCTTTATACATTACATGCACTGAAAACCCGGCTTCTCCTCAGGGATTTTCCCTGAACCCGGAATCCGGGTTTTCTTACGAAGCTCTGTCTTTCAGCTTCACACGGTAGATCCTGACAAGAGATTCATTGATCCTGTCTTCAGTAAGGGTTCCATTATTTACTGCATCCAGCACTCCCTGATAGGCTGTCTCGAAATCTTCAGGCATAAGGATCATATCTGCTCCGGCCTGCAGCGCCTTTACGGCTGCCTCATCTGCTGTATAATAATCTGTAATGGCACTCATTGCCATAGAATCGGTAATAACAACTCCGTCAAAGCCCATCTGGCCACGAAGAACCTCCGTGATCATCTTTTCAGAAAGCGTACAGGGGGTATTGTCTCCTGTAATACCAGGTACAGACAGATGTCCGACCATGACAAAATCTGCTCCGGCATCAATTCCTGCCTGGAAAGAAAGGAAATCTGTTGTTTCAAAATCCTCCAGTGTTTTTTCAGAAACGACCATTCCTTCATGAGAATCCTCGTCTACACTGCCAAGTCCGGGGAAGTGCTTCAGGCAGGCACTGACACCGCCCTCCTGCAGACCTTCCACGCTCTTTGCCACATAAGTAGCCACATCACCGGCATTTGTTCCAAAGGATCTGTCTCCAATAGAAGTATTTCCTTCTGTCACTACATCAGCAACCGGTGCAAAATCAAGATTAAATCCATACTCTGTCAGATAGGAGGCAATACTGCTTCCTGCAGTCTTCGCATTGTCCGGGTTTCCGGATGCTCCGATCTCCTTCATGGTTCCCACATTTTCAGCAAGACCTGCTGCTGCAAGACGGCTCACAGATCCGCCCTCTTCATCTGCAGCAATAAATAATGGGTATTTACTGTAACTGTCTGTATTACTGATCATTTCCTTCAGCTGATCTCCCGAAGAAATATTCTGCTTAAAATAAACCAGTCCTCCTACTGCATACTGTGTCAGCTTTTCCTTCGTAGTATCGCCCGCCTTGGTCACCTGATCTGTTCCTGTCAGTGCTTCCGGAGTGATGACAAAGAGTCCGGCTACCTTATCTTCGATCGGCATCGTTTCAATCTGTGCATTTACGATCTCATCCAGGGGGCTTAGCTGCTCCTGTGTCTCTTCTTCCGGGCTTGCCGCCGGAGCTTCCACTACCACCGGCTCTTCCTGCTGTGCACTCATCTCTTCAAGCTGTGCTTGCAGCTCTCTGGCATTTTTCTTATCCTGATAGGAGGTAATTCCCTTATGGATTCCAATCCCAGCTCCGGCGATTACCACTGCCATGATAACTGTTGCACTGACATAGGCAATGATCTGATTTTTCATCCGTCGTTTTCTCCGGTATTCTCTTCTGTCTATTTCATCAAATTCTTCATCTCTGTCGGTATCTGCCATTTTCATCCTCATTCCTGTACTGCATATGTTTCTTCTATTAAAAGCAACTGCCGTTTCAAAAGTCAGCATCTGTAAACCATGATACCCTATTTACCACCGAAATACCACAGGAAATTTCTTTCTTCGCTTCTTTTCTCTGGTTTGATCCCAAAAAGCCCGTCCAAAATTTTTGCAAAGTAATTTCCTATACGGCGAAGCGGGCATCAATCCTTTCGATCAACACCCGCTTCTAAACTATACTCTCCAATGGTCTCTACCTCTTTTCGTAGTATCGTTTCCTTATTCAGTTTTCTTTTCTCTTTCGTACTTCTCCACTTTTTCTTTTGTACCAGGTACTGTAACGGTTCATCAATCTGTTTCTCTTATGTTCTTCGTTACTTTTTCTTTTGTGCATCCATACGATTGAGTGCTTCTTAAGTACTTGTCCTTTGTACTTTTTTCTTTTTCTTCTGTGTTTTTGTAACTTTAGTATAATCGACCGGTCTTTATTTGTCAACACATTTTTTCATTTTTCTTCTATTTTTTTATTCATTTTCCAGTTTGTGGATTTATTTCAGTTTTATTTTCATATTTTGTCGATTATTCTGTTATTTTATTTTGCATGCTTCAATCCAGAATGTCAGGAACAACCTGATTTCCTGTAAAAAAAAAAGAATCCTGCTTGCAGGATTCTCCGCCTGCGGCGGGTCGCTCCATACGACATCTACCCTTCCGCCGCAGTGCGATCCTGCCCGGAGGGTTTTTTATGTCATTGGAACATTACGAAGTAATTTCCTATGACATAAAAACGGACTTTCTTCCTGCCCTGTATGGCATTCAGAAAGCCCTGTCCTTTTCAGTTCAATATTCTGTTACATCCCATCCGCTTAAATTATTAAATTAACGGATACTTGTCTGTCAGCTTCTGTACGATAGCTCTTGCTTCGGGGATCTTCTCCTCGCCGCCCTTGATGATCAGAGCAATTGCTTCAGCGATCTGATCCATATCATCTTCCTTCATACCTCTGGAAGTAACAGCAGGTGTGCCAAGGCGTACGCCGCTTGTTACGAAAGGAGACTTGGGATCATTGGGGATCGTATTCTTGTTAGCTGTGATATGTGCCTCGTCCAGCATCTTCTCTACAGCCTTGCCTGTCAGATCATAAGTGGTCAGATCCACCAGCATCAGATGGTTATCCGTGCCACCGGATACAATCCTGATATCCCTGCTCTGCAGTCCTTTGCAGAGTGCCTGTGCATTTTTAATGATCTGCTTCTGATATTCTTTGAAATCGTCTGTCAGTGCCTCCTTGAAGCAGACAGCCTTGGCTGCGATCACATGCATCAGCGGACCACCCTGGGTTCCCGGGAATACTGCCTTGTTAAAATTGTACTTCTCTGCTGCTTCCTTATTGCAGAGGATAAGACCGCCTCTCGGTCCACGCAGAGTCTTGTGGGTCGTTGTGGTAACGACATCTGCATAAGGGATCGGGCTTGGATGAAGTCCTGCTGCCACAAGACCTGCGATATGCGCCATATCTACCATCAGCACTGCACCAACCTCATCTGCAACCTCTCTGAACTTCTTGAAATCGATGGTTCTTGCATAGGCGGATGCACCTGCAATGATCATTTTGGGCTTGCATTCCAGAGCGATCTCCCTTAATTTATCATAATCGATGAAACCATCTTCATTGACTCCGTAAGGAACAATATGGAAATACTTACCGGATACATTGACCGGGCTTCCATGAGTCAGATGTCCGCCATGGTCCAGGTTCATTCCCATGATCGTATCACCGGGATTACAGATGGCAAACTGTACTGCAAAGTTCGCCTGGGCACCTGAATGGGGCTGTACATTGGCATATTCACAGCCAAAAAGCTCTTTTGCTCTTTCTATTGCAAGGTTTTCCACAACATCTACGCACTGGCATCCGCCATAATAGCGCTTTCCCGGATATCCTTCTGCATATTTATTCGTCAGCGGACTTCCCATAGCAGCCATAACCGCCTTGCTCACCCAGTTTTCAGAAGCGATCAGCTCAATATGACTATTCTGTCTTTCCTGCTCATCCACGATCGCCTGTGCGATTTCGGGATCTTCTTTCCTTACTTCATCAAGTGAATACATGTTTCTTCCTCCTCACTAATTTCAATATTTTATGTAGTATAACACGAACCTACCGGAAAAGGGAACAGTTTCCTAAAGCCTTTCTTAAAAAAATCTAAATATCCTCCGAAAAGCTTTACTATAGGAAATAATGCTGTTAAAATAGGGAAAGATTTTACGAGGGTGGATATTTATGTACTATATTATCGTCAATCCGGCTTCCAAATCCGGGCGTGGAGCCAAGATCTACGCCAGAATTGAACCGGTTTTAAAAGAGAAAGCCGTGTCCTATGAAGTGTTTTTTTCAGAAAGAGCCGGCCATGTAATCACAATTACCAAAGAGTTGTGCAGCAGGGTGCCCTGTTCACCGGAGGATCCGCTGAAGCTTATCGTTCTTGGTGGTGACGGGACACTGAATGAAACACTGCAGGGCATTTCTGATTTTTCCCGTGTTGCCATTGGTTATATCCCAACAGGATCCAGTAATGACATGGCACGTGATCTTCACCTGCCAAAAGACCCGGTGGAAATTCTTACGAATATTCTTTCCTGTAAGAAACCACAGTGTCTGGACATGGGACAGGTAGTTTATGAAAATACTACTTCACAGTTGTCAAGACACCACAGCAGTGAGCTTCTGACTGTGCGCTATTTTGCAGTAAGCTGCGGTATAGGATTTGATGCTGCTGTCTGTGAAGAAGCATTAGCTTCCCGTTTTAAGAATATATTAAATAAGATAGGACTCGGCAAGCTGACCTATCTCACCATTGCCTTAAAGCAGCTCATCGCAGCCAGGAAAGTCTCCTGTGACATGTATCTGGATGATTCTGACACACCCATCCGCTTAAACCGTTTTCTGTTTGTTGCAGGAATGGTACATCAGTATGAGGGAGGCGGTTTTAAATTCTGTCCCGGTGCCAATTATCACGACGGAATTCTTGATATCTGTGTGGCTGGTGATATTCCAAAGCCAAAGATCCTGATCGTACTGCCTACTGCTTTTCAGGGAAAGCACTACCGCTTCCGTGGTGTTGACAAGTATACGGCAAGGAAACTGCGCCTTGTCACTTCTGCACCGCTATGGGTACATACAGATGGAGAGGTTTCCATGAAATCTTCTTCCATTACCCTGACCTGCGGGCAGAATAAGCTGCAGATGCTTTTATAGTTTCAATCGTTTTTGAGGAGAGATGATTATGAAAAAGTTTTATGACCGGTATAAGCATGCCATACCTCTTATTATCTATGGCATCATTTACCTGACCTGGTTCACTTATCTGGAAAAACATGTGACAAGACCTGCAAATCTGATCCACATGAGTCTTGATGACGTGATCCCATTCTGCGAATTTTTCGTGGTTCCTTATTTTTTGTGGTTCTTTTATGTCAGTGCAGTTGTAGTTTATTTTTTCTTTAAAGATAAACAGGATTATTTCAGAAGCTGTGTATTTTTATTTACAGGTATGACCATTTTCCTGATCATATCCACACTTTGGCCAAATGGCCACCACCTGCGCCCTGCCGTAATGCCAAGGGACAATATTTTCACCCATCTGGTTGCATTCCTGTATCATACCGATACACCAACCAATCTGTGGCCAAGTATCCACGTGTATAATTCACTTGGAACCCATTTTGCAGTAATCCGTAATGAAAAGCTGCGCAAAAATCCGGCAGTCCACACAGCATCCCTTATACTATGTGTTTCCATTATCCTGTCCACCATGTTCATCAAGCAGCATTCTGTGTTTGATGTGCTGACTGCTTTCATCATGGCGGCTGTGATGTATATTGTAGTATATGGCATGGATATTGTAACAATCTGGCAGAATCACCGCTATGAAGTAAGAGCCCGCAAACAGATCAGACAGGTATAGATCATTGAGCCGCAAAAAGCTGTGTAAATGCTTCCCACTCCGGGATCTGCATTTACACAGCTTTTTTGTTCTTGTTTCCCGTTTCTGAATTAATTAAATCCAAAGAACTTCTGACAGATCTTATATCCTTCTACTGAGATTTTCCTGCCTCCCTTTCCCGGCAGGTTCATGGCCTGGCCAAGCAGCCCAAAGCGCAGTCTCCTGTACAGGATCCAGTCCTTTTTCTTCAAATAGCTCCACAGCTCTTCTTTCTTCTTAAGATTCTCCTCTGTTCCTGACTTGATCAGAAGAATAGAGGAAACTGTCGTAATGATGTCCAGATAACTGAGCATATACTGATCCAGCTTTCTGTTTACGGAGATCATTCCCTTATTCTCCGACATATAATCGATCATGATCTGATTGACCTTAAGCTGCTGGTCAATCCTCCCGATCATAATGGTTTCATTCACAGACTGATCTTCTCTGCCTATATAATAGCTGTAAAAATTCACATCCAGATAATACATGGTCTTCACATAGGGCAACGGCTCAAACACATAGAGATTGTCTACATAGAAGGTATGCTCCGGCAGTCTGATCCCACATTCCCGAAGTAGCTTTGTTCTGAAAATAACTGAATGCATCAGGATATAATGCCCCTTGTAAAAATGGTGGATATCACTCCATGTAAAAAATTCATTTCTTGGCAGGATGTGACGGTAATGCATCACCTTATGATGCTTCTCTGCTGCCTTGTCATATACAAAGTTACTGATCAGCATATCAAGTGTCCTGCTGCCGCCGGTCAGTTCATGTAGCTTCTGAAGGATCTCCTGATAGGCATCCTCCCTGACACAGTCATCACTGTCTACTACCTTAAAATAAATTCCCTTTGCATTGGCGATCCCGGTATTGACTGCCGATCCATGTCCACCATTTGGCTTGTGGATCGCCCGGATGATAGTCGGGTGTTCCCTTTCCAGTCTGTCTGCAATTTCTGCAGTTTCATCTGTAGAACCATCATCAATGATCAGGATCTCTACTTCCTCTCCACCGGGCAGCAGGGAAGCAACACACTTTTCCATATAGGCTGCCGAATTATAACAGGGTACAGCAAACGTTAATAGCTTCATTCCTTCATTCCTTTACTTTTACTGATTTTCATGATTTCAGGGAAAGTATAACATATATTGTCTTTTTTTCCCACCTTATCAATCTTAAGGTTTCCTAAACATTTCCTTAACAGACCTTCAGACGATCTTTTCATAGAAATACTTTCTGTAAACATCATACGCAGAGGGGATCGGGTATTTGTCCTTCGCCTCATTCTTCTCCGCAAAGATATACTCCCCGTCTGTCTGTCTGCTCAGTTCATCTACCCTGATGAAATAGCCTGTCATATGCCATTCCTTATGGGTAAAAATATGTCTGCATTCTCTTAAGGGTTCAATCCTAAGTACAGAGAGTCCTCTGTCTTTCAAATAAGAAAGAACCTCTTCCTCTGTCCGCTTCCCACTGATGGAAGGAAATTCATACATACCTGCAAGCAGTCCCTTTGGCGGTCTTTTGCAGAGTGCTGCCCTGTTTTCGTCCAAAATGATCAGCACTGTCTTTTCTTCTATTGTCCTTGGCTTTTTTGCAGACTTTACAGGAAATTCAGTTTCTCTCCCCTCCCTGTGGGCAAGGCACAGGTTTTCCCATGGACACTGGCCGCATCTTGGTTCTCCGTTTGGAATACATACCATAGCCCCAAGCTCCATCAGAGCCTGGTTAAAGTCGCCCGGTCTCTCTTCTCCCATAGAAAGGAACAGTTCCTCTTCTACTCTTTTCTTCACGGACTGCTGCATGATATCTCCGCCATCCATCCTGAGCCGCCCAAGTACCCGCAGGACGTTGCCATCCACTGCCGGTGCTTTTCTGTGATAGGCGATCGATGCTATGGCTCCTGCTGTATAGCTTCCGATCCCCGGAAGCTTCTGGATCTCCTCATATTCATCCGGCATCCTGCCACCATATTCTTCCATGATCATGACTGCCGCCTTATTCAGATTCCGTACTCTGTTATAATACCCAAGTCCTTCCCACAGCTTTAACAACGTTTCTTCCTCTGCAGCTGCCAGTGATGCAATATCCGGAAGTGTCTGCATGAACCTGTCATAATAAGGCTTCACCGCTTCCACTCTCGTCTGCTGGAGCATGATCTCAGATACCCATACATGATATGGTGTCGGATCCTCACGCCAGGGAAGGATCCGTCTTCCCCTGTCATACCAGGAAAGCAGCGGCTTTTCAATCCTGTCAAGAAGGGAAAGCTTCACCGGCACCGGTTTCCGGATTTCCATGCTCTGTGGTGTCACCTGACAGTCATAAGCAAGGATCTTCACGCCTTCCCTTCTGGCTTCCCGCAGCACTTCTGCAAATTCAGGCTGCGTTTCTTCATTTGGCATAAAGTACTGGACATCCTGCATCTGGATCACAAAGATAAGATAAGCACCAAATCCATTTCTGGCAGCTGTTATCAGCTCTTTCACATGCTTTACAGCCCTTTCTGAGGGGGCATCAGGAAATAATACCACCCCATCCCTTTCCAGGGTAACACCTTTTACCTCCAGAAATATCTTTTCATCCTGCGTTTCTACATAGAAATCAAACCTTGAATCACCATACGTTGTTTCCGGTCTTACTGATACAAGATCCGGAAACAGCTTCTTTTCCAAAAGCCATTCATAAACTGCCTGGTTCGGTGCCTGGGAGTCCATGTTGATGATCCGCTCCCCTTTTTTCACGGCAACCAGATCATACTTCGTCTTCCTCTCTTCCTTCTTATCCTCACTGCCTCTGGCAAGATATACCTCTGCTCCCGGCAAAAGGAGCTCCCTGCAGCGTCCTGTATTTTTCACATGTACCTTTTCCTGCTGTGAAAGCCTGTCCACATAAGCAATAAAGCGGTTTGGCCTGCTCTCAAAATATGCCTTTTCTATCTGTCCGTATTTCATAGATTTCCTCTTATCTGAGCCGGTTACATTCAAACTTATCATAAAGAAGAAGACAATTCCTCAATTCGCTGTATCGCTCCTCCAGTTCACCTTCTCTTACTTCCACATCAATAGCTATCGCCATGGTATTGATCATGTCATCTGTAATCCGGTGATGAAGCGCTGCAAGGATATTCAGACGTTCTTCATAGCTGTCTGCATCCAGGAACTCGATCACCAGCGGATCAAGACCTCCCTCCTCTGCCTGACACTCTACCTGTTCTGTGCGTCGTGCACCGCCCTCTATGCTCACCGCCGGTACATCCGCAATCTCAAACCGGTATTCCTGCGTGCTTTCCGGATATTTCTCTCTGTCTACCTTCTCCATAAACATGGAAAGCGGTCTCGCATATATTCTGTAATCTCCATACAGTGCCTGGTAGATCACCAGACACTCACCTGTTTCTGTATGCTCTGCCAGTGTCACGATCTGATAAAAATTACCTTTGAAATGTCTGTAGATCTGCTGCGGCATGGGATTCTGTCTCATCATATATTCCTCCTGATCAGCAATCTCTTTTATGCTGATATTCCCATTATACGCATTCTTTCTTTGTCTGTCATGCTTCTTTTAGCAGTCTTCCTCCAGAAATTTATGGTAAACACTACATGCCCTGTCAGGGAACAAAACCGTTCCGCACTCTGCGAGCAGCTTTTCTTTTTCTGTCTGCGTCATTCTGTCGATCCTGCCATGATGGATCGTTACAATATACCTTCTTGCTCCGCTCTCATCCTCCACTGAAGTCACGGTTACTCCACAGTCCGCATAGCCCTGTCCCTTCAGAAATTCCCGCATCTCTTCCGCATATATGCTTCCCAGCTCTCTGTAATATTTACCTTCTGCTTCTTCTGTTCTTTTCTCCCTGCTCATCACTGTCCCTGATATGCAGAGTACTGTGATCAGCACCAGACATACCGATACGCTAACGGTCCTCAGAAATGTTTTCATGATAAATCCTCCGCTCTCTCTTTGATAACATAAGCATATCATTTTACGTGTCCCAAAATACGGACTTGCACTTTATTGTCTATCTGATGTAAAATAAAGTAACTATTCAGAATCACGCAAAATAGTTACAAAACGAATAGAACAGGAGTCTGACATGGCATTATATGAATTAAAGAACGAACAAATCGCCATTACTGTTGACAGTCATGGCGCAGAGCTGAAATCTCTCAAAAAGCTCGCTGACGATCAGGAATATATGTGGTGCGGCGATGCAAAATTCTGGGGCAGGACCTCACCGGTTCTTTTCCCCTTTGTAGGTGGTCTGAAAAACAAGGAATACCGTTTTGAAGGAAAGACCTATTCCATGACACAGCATGGATTTGCCAGAGACATGGATTTTGAACTGGAAACGCAGACTGAAAGTGAACTTTGGTTTACACTGGAATCGACAGAAGAAACCCTTGCAAGGTATCCCTTCCCTTTTATTTTAAATCTGGGCTACAGACTTGAGGGCAGTACTGTTGCCGTCCTCTGGAAGGTAGAGAATCCTTCTGAAAAGCAGATGTATTTCTCTATTGGAGGACATCCTGCCTTCAACTGTCCACTTACCGAAGGAACAAAGCAGAGCGATTATTCTGTTTCCTTTGCTGATACTGACGAGATTGTCAGCACAAGGATCAGTGAAGAGGGGCTTGCTACCGGCTGCATGGATATTTACCATCTGGCAGATGGTCATCTTTCCCTTACCAGCAACCTTTTTGATCATGACGCCCTTGTCATTGAAGATCATCAGACCGATACTGTTGCTCTCTGCAGGAAGGATGGTACGCCTTACCTGACTGTCAAAATGGAAGCTCCTCTTTTCGGCATCTGGTCTCCTCCGGGTAAAAATGCTCCCTTCGTATGTATCGAGCCCTGGTATGGACGCTGTGATGACGAATATTTCGACGGTGATCTTACTGAAAGAGAATGGGGCAATAAGCTTGCACCCCATCAGACCTTTGAAGCTTCCTACACCATTACCGTATAGGAGCTTTCTGTCAGGATACTGAAGCATTGCAGTTTCTGCAGAGCATAAAGAATCCCTGTGTTTGACCATATTAGTCATTCACAGGGATTTTCAATTCTGTTTAAAATCTGTTATCAGAAAAGCCTATTCAGGCACCCTTGATCTCCAGCGCATGCATATAAGCATCATTTCCTCTGGCGCACACAATGGAAACTCTGGAGCCTTCTACCAGTACCTTGCAGTTTGTCACACTTCTGACTGCATCCAGCTTCAGCTCCATATCTCCCTGCTGTGTCGTCAGATATAACATATTCTCTGTAGATTTGCTTCCGATCGTTCCGGTGACTGTAGAAGTATTGGTATCGATCGTTACCAGTCCACCATAGGTTTTGGTCGTTGAAATAGATGCCGCATGCATATAGGCATCACTTCCTCTGTAGCAGGTTACGGTAAGTGATCTGCCAGGTGTCAGTACCATTCCATTTCTGGAATCTGTATAGCTGTCGATTACAAGCTCCATGGTGCCATCTGAAGTAACAAGATACAGAAGGGTATCCTTTGTCTTGTCACCGACTGTACCGGTCACTGTTGTAAGCTGTGCGGTAACAGTTCCTGAAGGCGCAGGTGTCAGACCCGCTGCTGCTGCAGATGATGATGCTGCTACAGAATCCGAAATACTTACCGCATGCATATAGGCATCAGAGCCTCTGGCAACTGCTACGCTGTAGGTCTTGCCTGCCACCAGTACTCTGCATCCACTCATATCTGTTGAAGTATCCAGCTTGATCTCCATTTCCCCCTGCGCCGTCTTGAGCACCAGCAGTCCATCCTTTGTCTTTTCGCTGACACTGCCGGAAACAGTGGAAACATTGGAGGCATCCACTGTCACACCGGTGACTGTCGTGCTTCCACTCAGCTTTGTCGCATGAAGATACTCATCTGATCCATGGGTTACAGTCACACTGATCTGACTGCCCGGAAGCAGGAACTTGCATCCGCTTGTATCTGTACCACTGTCCAGCTTGATCTCCATATTCCCCTCTTTCGTAGAGAGTAAGAGCAGATCTGATGTTGTCCCTGATCTTACTGTTCCTGTTACTGTTGCTGCTTCAGCTGCAGCCGCTTCTATTCCCATAGCACTGACCGTACCGGTCATCAGACAGAATGCCATTCCAATCGCTGCCAGTTTTCGTTTCATTTGATTACCTTTCCTCCCCTTCTTTACCAGAATACGTTTATCATTTGAATTCATCATACAATACGCGTTTTGAAAATGCAATGCCAGGAAAGCCTTATTTTATCTGTGTTTTCCTTTTTATGACATTTGTGTCAGCTATGACAGCAAAAGACTCCGGATAATCCGGAGCCTTTCGCTATACTAAACTAAGGGAATAGATACACGCTTCTTTATTCTACATCCTGCAGAGCTTCAAAATCTTCCTCTCCAGTACGTACCTTTACAACCTTATCCACATTGTATACGAAGATCTTGCCATCTCCGATGTGACCTGTGTAAAGTGCTTTCTTTGCTGCTGCGATCACGGAATCTACCGGGATCTTGCTGACTACTACTTCTACCTTTACCTTCGGAAGAAGTGTAGCATCTACTTCAACACCACGATACATTTCTCCAGCACCCTTCTGAACACCACAGCCCATAACCTGTGTTACCGTCATACCAGTTACACCAAGATCGTTCATTGCCTTCTTCAGATGATCATATCTGGAAAGCTTTGCGATGATCACTACCTTATAAATTCCAGTTGTCAGCATCTCGGGTGCTTTCACAACATTTACTGCTGCCTTCTTCTGGAAGCTGGATGCTGAATCATAATCAGAAACACCAAGATCTGTGTTTTCATTCACATCCATTGTCATGGTATTAGAAATATCCATGATACTGAAGCCTGCATATGCGGAAGGAAGTCCATGCTCACAGGAATCCAGTCCTACAATCTCTTCCTCTTCACTCACGCGGAGACCAACGGTTGCTTTAATTACCAGGAAGGTAATTGTGATCATAACTGTTGTCCATGCTGCAACACTTGCAAAGCCGGCAAGCTGAAGTCCAAGCTGTTTGAACCCGCCACCGTAGAAGAGACCAACTATGCTGTCATTTCCAGGAGCAGAGGTTGTAGCAAACAGACCAACTGCAATTGTTCCCCAGATACCATTTAAGCAGTGCACTGCAACTGCGCCAACAGGATCATCTACACGAAGCTTGTTATCAAGGAACCACACACCAAATACTACTAACAGACCTGCAACTGCACCTATAATGATAGCCCCTGTTACATCTGTTACATCGCAGGGAGCAGTAATTGCTACAAGACCTGCCAGAGAAGCATTCAGACACATAGACACATCAGGCTTACCATATTTAATCCAGGTAAAAATCATACATACCACTGTTGCAATTGCCGGAGCAACTGTAGTTGTTACAAATACAGAGCCAAGCTGTTCAACACTTGTACATGCAGCACCATTGAAGCCATACCAGCCAAGCCAGAGGATAAATACGCCGAGACATCCAATAGGAAGGTTATGACCAGGAAATGCATTTACTTTCGTGATTCTGCCCTTAGCATCCTTTACAAATTTCCCAATTCTCGGTCCGAGCAGCCATGCACCGATCAGTGCGGAAATACCGCCTACCATATGTATTGCACAGGAACCTGCGAAATCATGGAACCCGATCTGTGAAAGCCAGCCGCCACCCCAGATCCAGTGTGCTTCAACAGGATAGATAAATGCAGAAATCACAGCTGAATAAACGCAGTAAGAAAGGAATTTGGTTCTTTCAGCCATAGCTCCTGATACAATTGTTGCTGTTGTTGCGCAGAACACCAGATTGAATACAAAATTGGACCAGTCAAAATTAGCATAATCTGTGAAAATATCAAATCCCGGCTTTCCAATCAGCCCAACCAGATCTTCTCCAAACAGGAGTCCAAATCCGATAAGAATAAATACTACTGTACCAATACAGAAATCCATCAGATTCTTCATCAGGATATTGCCGGCATTCTTTGCTCTGGTAAATCCAGTTTCCACCATTGCAAACCCTGCCTGCATCCAGAACACGAGCGCTGCTCCAATCAGGAACCAGACACCAAATACTTCACCGTTCACAACACTAAAAATCTCTTCTGTCATATTTTTTCCTCCTCATGTAAAAAGAGTGGAGGCAAAGTATCCGTTTTTAAACGAGCTCCTTTGCTCCACTCCTTCTTATTTTGTTTTCCTCCGCTCTTCCCTTAGTATCAGAGGATTCAGCTTAAAGCCTATAAAACAAAAAGCGCTACGGATCTCTTCCATAGCGCCTTCGCTTTTATGTATTGTATACTATCATCCCAGTATACGATTGTCAACTGTTTTTTTATTTTTCATCCTCATCAATGATCCTGGCATCCACATCCACGATCTTCTGATAATTTTTTTTGGCCTTAAACAGTCTTGACAGGATCCAGAGATCTGATAATCCATCATAGATCAGGAACCCGCCGATCACTCTCGTCACAGTATTGATAACACCAAATGGTTTAAAGATCAGCACAGCACCAAGGACGATGGTTGCAAGACCAAGCAGGCAGGCAATCCACCAGTTTCCATAACCCAGCTTTTTCAGATCAACAGACTGGACAGCATTATTGATTCCGTGGATCACGATAATAATGCCAACGATCACAGGAACCGCTTTCATGATACTTTCCGGTTTCAGCAGGATCCATGCACCGATCACTGCCAGCACGATTCCAAACAGGAGCATGCCCTGCAGATAGATCGTCCTTTCCTTTGCAAAAAGATACAGGATGATCTGCAGTACTCCATACAGAAGCAGTGCCCCTCCAAGGATCATGCAAGCTACCTTCACAGATGTTCCCGGCCAGATGATCAGTACGATCCCGAGTGCCATACAGATGATTGCTGAGATCAGCTCATTTGCCTTCAGATTTTTGAAAAAATCAGCCATTTTCTTGTCTCTCCTTTTTTCTTTTCTGTTTCTTTATTGCCTTTGCTATAATGTACAGACAATATCCCATCACTGCACCAAGGCAGTTAAGCAGAATATCATCCACATCAAATGCACCAAAAGCACTGAACAGCTGAAATACTTCAATGCCAAGTACAAAAAGAAATGCATTCAGCAGCATCACAAAAAAATTACATCCCTGCTTCATACAGAGAGGAAGCAGAAACCCAAAGGGGATAAACAGTACGATATTTCCCACAAGGTTTTCAAAGCTGTTCAGCTTATAGGCATAATCAATATACATGCGGATTGTCTTAAACAGTGTAAAATTCGCCGTATACAGACCCTCCAGTATCACATCCTTCTGCCAGGAGGCTGCAATTGCCTTCAGATCTTCTATCGGATATTTAAAGATAACCAGTTTGACCACCAGAATCAGATAAAGAAAGAAGATTATTTTTCTTCTTTTCTGCACAGATAACGAACCTCCATTAATGTAAGTCCCTTTGCCGGTACTAACTCTCCTGCTCTTTCCCTTCTTCCCTCATCAAAAACAGCAGGGATATCTTCAGCCTCCCTCTTATGAAGACCTACCTCCAGCAGCGTTCCCATCATGATCCGCACCATATGGTACAAAAATCCATCTCCGCTGAATGTAAAGGTAAGCTTCCTTGCCCTGTCACCGGAAAGTCCGGGCAACGCTTCACTTTCCTCTATCCTGATGCTGTCAACTGTCCTTACTGTTGACTTTTTACTCTTTTTCAGAGATGTGAATGCCCTGTAGTCATGTGTTCCACTAAGGAGCTTTGCCGCCCTTCTCATCGCAGGTACATCCAGTTTTTCTTCTATCTGAATGGCATACCTTCTCTCAAATATATGCGGAACTGCAGAATTTACTACCTGGTAACAGTAGGTTTTTCCCTTTGCATTCAGCCTGCTGTGAAAACGTTCTTCCACTTCACAGATGTCAATGACTGCTATATCCTCCGGCAGATAAAGGTTCATATATTCCATGATCTGCGCCGGTGTTTTCTCTGTATTACAGTGAAAATTGGCTACCTGCGCCCTGGCATGCACTCCTGCATCGGTTCTGCCGGATCCCTGCACAGATACTTCTTCACCAGCCATTTTGGTTAAAAGAGCTTCCAGCTTACCCTGGATCGTATTTCCTGTGGTATCCTGCTTCTGCCAGCCCTGGTATCTGGTTCCTTCATACTGCAGGATAATTTTGAAATTACGCAATCTATTTTACCTCCCAGGGATTTTCCTTTCCTTCCGCGAAATATGTGCATCCCATAATTGCATTTCTTGCCACGGTACGTACGCAATCATCTGTATAGAATGCCATATGATGGCTGACTGTAACATTGGGAAAGCTTCTGAGCAGATACAATTCCCTGTTATCCAGTATATCTTCCCTGCGGTCATTATAATACAGACCAAACTCATTCTCAACTACGTCAAGCCCTGCTCCTCCGATCTTGCCTGATTCAATGCCACGGATCAGTGCTTCTGAATCGATCAGTCCTCCTCTTGCGGTGTTTATGATCATTACACCATCCTTCATCTTGCTGATGGCATCTTCTCCGATCATATGATGATTTTTTTCTGTAAGGGGTGCATGCAGCGAGATCACATCTGCCTGCTGCCACATTTCATCCAGTGTCACATAATGAACCCCGCTTTTCTTCACCTCGTCATTTTCATAGATATCATAGGCAATCCTTTTACACCCGAATCCGGAAAGATTGGAAAGAACAGTTCTTCCGATCCTGCCGGTACCAATGACTCCCACAGTCAGATCCTTCAGCTCTCTTCCCTGCAGTCCCTTTAATGTATAATCCTGTACTGCACCACGCATTTCTATGCTCTTCATCTTACGGATTGTCATCAGTATCAGCATGGTCGCATAATCAGCAACCCCATTAGGCCCATAAGGAGAATTTGCTATGGTGATCCCCAGTCTTTTCGCTGCTGCTATATCAATATGATCATATCCTATGGATCTTGTAACAATGTACTTCACTCCATAAGACGCAAAGGTTTCAAGCAGCTCCGCCGGCATTTCCGTAGTAATAATGGAAATACAAAGACTTCCCTGTGAAAGTGCTGCACTTTCCTGTGTCGGTGCGCAGGTGCAAAGCTGGATCTCCACACCGAGCTCCTTTTCATACTTCAGGAACAATTCTCGTTCGTCAAAATCTCTGCAGTTGTAAACGGTAATTTTCATAATGCTCCTCCATTTCTGTCCTGCCTTGTCAGGACATGCGACTGATTCATTGGTTTTTTTGTTCTTCCGTGTTCTCTTCCCTTAGTTTTTTCTCAGCCAGTTCCCGTTTCCTGTATTTCTCTACCTCTTCCATATCCTCTTCTGTCAGATGCCTGAAATTACTGATACCCGCATATAAAATCTTAAGACTGTTGATCGTTGTGTTAAAAACCCCCTCTTCGTAAAGATTGAGTACAATGATCCCTACCGGAACTGCAACGATCATGCCAAACACACCTGCCACCCTGTATCCTACAAAAAGAAGGATGATCGTTGGCATGGGTGATAATCCTACCGAATCTCCTACGATCTTCGGCTGGATGATCTGTCTTGCAAGCTGTCCTACTCCCCAGATGATCAGAAGCCCGATCACCATCTTATAGTCACCGCTGAAAAATTTGATGACTGCCCATGGGATCAGTACAGTTCCTGTTCCAAAAAAAGGCAGAAAATCCAGGAATGCTACACCAATAGCAATGATAAACGCATATTTTACCCTCAAAATGGTAAATCCAATTCCAAGAAGAAAATACATCCAGATCTCGATCTTAATCTGCGCCTTGAAATAACCGCCTACTGCCCGGCCAAGTCCCCTTCTGATCATGTCAAAGCGGAGTAATATTGACTCTGGCAGTATTTTTTCCAGAATACCGGGTATATAATCCTTATCTGCCACATAAAAGTAAGTAAACAACAGTCCCATGATAATACCGATCACAATACCCGGAATATTTTTTGCAAAATTACCAAGTGCCTCCACAGTCGGCTCACTGACACTGCCGATCACATTTCCCATATAATCCTGTATATTTACGGAAATATCCGTAATCGTCATCTGTAATTCCTTTGGCAGAAATCTGGCTGCTTTGGAAAGATTCTCACCGATATGGTTAAAATCAGTCTGCGCCGCCTGCCACATATCCGGAACATCCCCGATAAATTTAACCGCCTGCTCGATCAGCGCTGATCCAATGAAATAACCGCCAAGAATCACGATAGCAATTACTGCAATGATCACAAAAGCCGAACCTGCCTTCCGACGTATCTTCAGCCTTTTTTCAAAGAAATGCACAAGTGGGCTTGCGATCAGGGCAATGATCCAGCCCACTACAAAAGGCATGAAGCACACGATCAGCCTTGGTAATCCAAACAGACAGAACAGGATCAGTAACAGCATCAATCCCAGGTTCACAAATACCTTACAGTAAGTTTTCTTTTTGTCATAAGACATATTGATCACTCTCCCTCTCTTGTTTCAAGATAGGTATCAAGCAACTCGTAAATCTCTTCCCTTCCCTGCTTAGTCTGCGCCGAATAGGGAATCACGATAGTTCCCTTCACCGTCTGCAGACCCTCTTTGATCATTTTTACATGCTTTGCCACCTGGCTTCTGTTGATCTTGTCAAGCTTGGTTGCTATGATCACCGGCGAAAACCCCTGATCCAGGATCCACTTGTACATCAGCTTGTCATTTCCGGATGGCTCATGCCGGATATCTACCAATAAGAATACAATCTGCAGCTGCTTTGAGGTATGAAGATAATTCTCGATCATCTTTCCCCACTGTGCCTTGACCTCTTCTCCGGCTTTGGCATAACCATAACCCGGCAGATCCACAAAGTAACACTCATTATTGATATTATAAAAATTGATCGTCTGTGTCTTGCCTGGCTGTGCACTGGTTCTTGCCAGTGATTTTCTGAGCATCAGGCCATTGATCAGAGATGACTTGCCTACATTACTCTTGCCGGCAAAGGCAAACTCCGGTATTTCATGCTCCGGAATCTGGCTTGTAATACCACATACCGTCTCCAGACTTACATTTCTGATAACCATTTATTTTCTCCCTTGGTTTACAAGTGCGTGCTCCAGGACTTCCTTCATGCTCTTGACAAAGGTGATGGTCAGTCCTTCACGGATCTCTTCTGAGATCTCTTCCACGTCTTTTTTATTTTCAAAAGGTACCAGTACTTCTGTCACACCTGCCATTTTGGCTGCCAGAAGCTTTTCCTTCAATCCTCCTATGGGAAGAACCCTTCCTCTCAGAGTGACCTCACCGGTCATTGCCAGATCACCACGCACCTTTTCTCCTGTAACTGCTGAGAAAATGGCCGTAGCCATGGTGATACCGGCAGACGGTCCATCCTTTGGTACTGCTCCCTCCGGGATGTGGATATGAAAATCACATTCTTTAAAGACTTTCTGATCCACACCGTATTCCTGACTGATGGATCTTACATAGCTCATGGCAATGATCGCGGATTCCTTCATCACATCGCCCATTTGACCAGTCAGGTCGATATCCCCTTTTCCCGGCATTTTGTTTACCTCGATCTGCAGCGTTTCACCGCCCACACTGGTCCAGGCAAGCCCTCTGACAATACCCGTCTTGGGATGCCTGTCTGCCTTTTCCTGGGTAAACTTTTTCTTGCCAAGGTACTTCTCCAGATTGGACGCTGTCACAGAAATCTGTGTTTCTTCCTTTCCTTCCTCTCTTCGTTCCAGGATCTCCCTGGCTGCTTTCCGGCAGATATCCCCGATCTTTCTCTCAAGACCTCTGACCCCGGCTTCTCTTGTGTAATACGCGATCACCGCTTTCAATGCACTATCCTTAATGGATAACATACTCTTTGAGAGTCCGTTTTTCTTCAGTTCCTTGGGGAGTAGATGCTCCTTTGCAATATGGAACTTTTCATTCTGCGTATAGCTGTTGACCTCAATGATCTCCATCCGGTCAAGGAGTGGCCTTGGGATCGTCTCTGTAGTATTGGCTGTGGCAATAAACAGTACCTCTGAAAGATCCACCGGAATTTCCACATAATGGTCACGGAATCTTACATTCTGTTCACTGTCAAGCACTTCCAGAAGAGCTGAGAACGTATCTCCTTTATAATCATTACTCACTTTATCTATTTCGTCAAGAAGCATAAGCGGATTCTTTACTCCAGCCTGCCGGAGTCCCGTAATGATACGTCCCGGCATAGCTCCCACATAAGTTTTACGGTGTCCCCTGATCTCTGCCTCATCCCGCACACCTCCAAGACAGATCCTGACATATTTTTTGTTCAGGGCTTCTGCCACGCTCCTTGCTACGGATGTCTTGCCGGTTCCCGGAGGTCCTACCAGACAGAGGATCGGGCTGTCTCCCTTCTGGTTCAGACAGCGCACCGCAAGAAACTCCAGGATTCTTTCCTTTACTTTTTCAAGACCGTAATGATCTCTGTTCAGGATCTCCTCTGCCCGTTTCATGCTTTCATTGTCAACAGATGCTTTATCCCAGGGCAGCTCCAGCAAGGTTTCGATATAGCCTCTCTCTACGGAGCTTTCAGAGCTGTTTCCTGTCAGGTTGCGGAATCTTCCGATTTCCTTTGCTATTTTCTTTTTTACCTCTTCCGTCGCCTGCAGCGTAGAAAGCGTTTTTTCAAACTGGTCTGCATCGGATAGGGATCCATCTTCACCCAGTTCCTCCCTGATATAACGGAGCTGCTCACGAAGCAGGTATTCCTTCTGGTTTTTATCAACTCTCCCTTTAAGCTTCTGTACAAGCTCCGACCGTATTTTGGCAATTTCCACTTCATTTATCAGTATGCTGCACAGGATCTCATACCGTTCCTTCAGGTCGCAGGCATCCAGTACCTGCTGCTTCTGTTCAAAGGTTATCGGCATATTCATGGCCATCTCATCTGCCAGTCTGCCGGGATCAGTGATGGAATCATAGCGTTTTGCAAGATTCTGTCCCAGCTTTGGATGAAATGCCATATAAGCCCGGAAAGAATCCTTAACCTGACGCAGCATGGCCTCGATCTCTGCACCTGCTTCCAGTCCGCCTGACCCCTCATCTGTCATCTTCAGCAAATCTGCACAGAAATATCTGTTTTCTTTCTTCTGTAATCCGATCAGCTTTCCCCGATAAAGACCTTCTACCAGGATCCGGACTACGTGATCTGGAAGCTTTGTGATCTGTTTTATAACAGCTACCGTTCCAATGGCATAGAGCTTCTTCTCCGGATGGGCTGCTTCTGATTCCTGCTTTCTTTTCGTGATCAGAAAAACACGTCCTCCCTCTGCCATGGCATGCTCAAGAGAGGAAATGGCTTCTTCTTTATGCAGATCAAAGTGGATCACAGCACCCGGCAGGATCGTCAGATTCTCCAGAATGACTGCTGGTATGCTTTCTGTTTCCACTGTCTTATTTTCCATTTCAAAATCTTTCATCTTTTTGTTCCTTAAAATAACATTTTTGCAAAAAACGCCGCCATAAACAGGCGGCGCATCTTTATTTTGCTTTTTGCATGTGTTCCTGATGAATGACAAGTGGCTTGCTCGTTCCATCCACCGCTTCCTTCGTGATCACACACTCTTCAATGGTATCATCTGAAGGAATATTAAACATGACATCCATCATTACCTTTTCCATAATAGAACGCAGACCTCTGGCTCCGGTCTTCCGCTCAAATGCCTGTTTTGCAATCGCTCTGATCGCATCCTCTTCAAAGGTGAGCTTCACATCATCCAGCTCAAACAGCTTCTGATACTGCTTTACAAGTGCATTCTTAGGTTCCTTCAGGATCCGGATCAGTGCATCCTCATCCAGTCCTTCCAGAGATACACTGATCGGCACACGTCCAACAAACTCGGGGATCAGCCCAAATTTCACAAGATCCTGAGGGGTTACCTCCTTCAGCATTTCACTGATCTCCTGTGTCTTCTTATCTGCGATCTCTGCATCAAAACCAATCGAATTACGGTTCAATCTGTTCTCTACGATTTTCTCAAGGCCGTCAAACGCACCACCGCAGATAAACAGAATATTAGTAGTATCAATCTGTATCAGTTCCTGGTGTGGGTGCTTTCTTCCCCCCTGAGGCGGTACACTTGCTACCGTTCCTTCTACGATCTTTAAAAGTGCCTGCTGGACACCTTCTCCTGATACATCTCTTGTAATAGATACATTTTCACTTTTCTTGGTGATCTTATCGATTTCATCAATATAAATGATACCAAGCTGTGCCTTTTCCACATCATAATCTGCTGCCTGGATCAGCTTCAGAAGAATGTTCTCCACATCTTCACCCACATATCCGGCTTCTGTCAATGTGGTCGCATCTGCAATTGCAAAAGGTACATTGATGATCTTCGCCAGTGTCTGAGCAAGGTAGGTTTTTCCGGAACCGGTAGGTCCCATCATAATAATATTGCTCTTCTGCAATTCCACATCATCAGGATCCTTCGGTGCCATAACTCTCTTATAGTGATTGTATACAGCAACTGCCAGCACCTTTTTAGCTTCATCCTGCCCGATCACATATTCATCGAGGAAATTCTTGATCTCTACCGGTTTGAGCAGATTGATCTCCATTTCCCCTTCTTCCTGCAGCTCTGTTTCTTCGTATTCTTCCTCAACGATATCGGAACAGATAGATACACATTCATCACAGATATATACCCCTGCGGGACCTGCAATCATTTTCTTTACCTGACTTTGTGTCTTATTACAAAATGAGCACCTGATATTGTCAGTATTCTTGCCTGCCATTTCTGATTTCCTTCCTCAATTTTCTGTGCCGGCTACGCACGTATCCACAAAGGAATTACTGTTCTCCACGCTTATATACCACTCTGTCGATCAGTCCGTATTCCTTCGCTTCTTCAGCAGTCATCCAGTTATCTCTTTCTGTATCTGCTGCGATCACATCATAATCCCTGCCTGTATTGGCTGCCAGGATTTTATTTAGCTTTTCCTTGGTCTGCAGGATATGTCTTGCTGCGATCTCAATTTCTGTTGCCTGACCCTGTGCGCCGCCAAGAGGCTGATGGATCATGATCTCTGCATTGGGAAGAGCAAGTCTCTTTCCCTTGGTTCCACCGGCAAGGAGGAAAGCTCCCATACTGGCTGCCATACCCATACAATAGGTAGAAACATCACATTTCACATACTGCATGGTATCGTAAATAGCCATACCGGCAGTTACGCTTCCGCCGGGGCTGTTGATATAAAACTGAATATCCTTTTCAGGATCCTCCGCCTCAAGAAAAAGCATCTGTGCAACGATCAGACTTGCCGTTACTTCATTGACCTCTTCCCCGAGGAAAATGATCCTTTCCTTTAACAGTCTTGAATAAATGTCATAAGACCGCTCACCACGGCTTGTCTGTTCAATGACATAAGGCACTAAACTCATTCTTATCTTCTCCTTTCAGACGACACCGAAAAAACTGATTTATTTCTCCTTAGCGTTGTCTACGACAAACTCTGCTGCCTTCTTTACTGCGATATCCTCTTTGATCTGCTGAACGCTCTTCTCAGGAAGCAGTTCCTTTACCTTGTCTACTTCCATCTGGTATGCTTCTGCCATGGACTTTAATTCTTCTTCGTAGTCTTCTTCTGTAGCTTCGATCTTCTCTGCTGCAGCAACTGCCTCAAGAACAAGTCTGGACTGGATTCTCTTCTCAGCCTGAGGCTTCACCTGCTCGATCATCTGGTCATAGGAAGCACCTGTAAACTGGAAGTACTGCTCAAGGGTAAGTCCCTGCATCTGGATTCTCTGAGCGAACTCATCGATCATCTGTCTCTGCTGTGTCTCGATCATGGCTTCAGGAATTTCCATATCGGAATCCTTGATGATCTCTTCGATCACTGCTGCTTCCTTTGCCTCTCTTGCAGCCTTTGCTTTTCTTTCTTCCAGTCTGCCCCTTATATCTGCCTTATATTCAGCAAGTGTCTCGAACTCGGAAACTTCGCTTGCAAACTCATCATCCAGTGTGGGAAGCTCCTTCTCCTTAATCTCCTTAACGGTACATTTGAATACAGCCGCCTTTCCCTTTAAGTCTTCTGCCTGATAATCTTCAGGGAAGGTTACATTTACTTCTGTCTCCTTGCCGATCTCAGCGCCAACAAGCTGTTCTTCAAATCCGGGGATAAAGGTTCCGGATCCGATGGTAAGAGGATAATTCTCTCCCTTGCCGCCTTCGAATGCAGTTCCATCAACAAATCCTTCAAAATCAAGAGTTACAATATCGCCATCCTTTACAGCTCTGTCTGTAACATCAATATTTCTGGCGTTGCTTTCCCTTTCCTTATCGATTTCCTTATCTACTTCTTCATCAGTTACTTCTGTGTCAGCCTTCTCAACCTTGACACCCTTGTATTTGCCAAGCTTTACTTCCGGCTTTAATGCTACCTCTGCAGTAAAGATAAAAGGCTTGCCTGCCTCTACCTGTGCAACCTCGATCTTGGGGGAGGATACGATCTCTTCCTCACACTCGTCAACTGCCTTTTCATATGCTTCAGGGATCAGTGCATTCACTGCATCTTCATAAAATACTTCCTTGCCATACATTCTCTCGATCATCTGGCGGGGTACTTTACCCTTCCTGAATCCGGGAACGCTGATCTTGCTCTTATTCTTCTGATAAGCTCCCTCAATTGCCTTTTCCAGCTCTTCCGGCGCAACCTCAATGGTAAGCTTCGCCATGTTCTTTTCTAATTTTTCTACCTGTACGCTCATTCTGGTACATCCTCCTTAAAAAATATATCTGAGTAACTTCTTTTTCATTACTGCATAAATTTTCGCATACTCACAGTCATTGTACGATTATATCACAGGCCAGATGAAAATACCACTTTTTTTTCAGTAACTGTGCATAATTCCCTGTTTTTCAGAGAAATACTCATCTGGTCAATTTTCAGCCCCTTTTTGTTGACTAAATTGGTATTTTTTCATTTTTGAATTCTGCTTCCTGCAGATTTTATCTGAAAAACATTTTTATTTTTTCCTCTTGACTTTTTGAAAAACTGAGAAATCCCCCATTTCCACAAAGTTATCCACAATGACACACATGTCATTTACAAATAACTGCTCTGTCTTTTTGAGATTGGAATGACGTCATTTTATGTTTTTCTCTTTCATTTTTCAATTTCCTGCATTTCTGTGCTGCTCCATCCTTTTTCTTCCCAGAAATCAGAAATTTTCTTTTCTATCTGCTGCAGGGACACTCTTTCAAAGGTTTTCCACTCTCTCGGGAACATCCGTAAATAAGTTTCCGTGAGAAATCTGTCATCCAGAAGGGCAACAATTCCAATATCCTCTGCTGTGCGGATCACCCGTCCTGCCGCCTGCAATACCTTATTCATGCCAGGATAACGGTACGCATAATCAAAACCGTCATCTCCCTGCTTTTCAAAATAATTCTTCAGGATCTCTCTTTCACTGCACACAAGGGGCAATCCGGTTCCTACGATCACAGCTCCTATCAGACTGTCATTTTTCAGATCAATCCCCTCGCTGAAAATACCGCCAAGTACACAGAAGCCGATCAGAGTATGCGCATGTCCTGATTCTTTCTCCTCTTCAAATCTTGTGAGGAACCCCTCTCTGCTCTCTTCATTCATATATTCTTCCTGTTTCAGACACTCAGCCCCGTCCTCTGTGGCAAAATGCTGTTCATACTGATCCAGTACCTGGTTCATAAAAGCATAGGATGGAAAAAAAGCCATATAATTTCCCCTTTTTCCGGTTATGATCCTATGGATATAGGACGCAATTTTATAATATTCCTCTTCTGACCGCCTTTTATATCTGCTGGTCACATCGGATGCAATAAAAAGTCCACGTTTCTCCGGTTCAAATATGGATCTGGCATATACCTCATAGTCCTTTTCCTCTGCTCCCAGCAGCTTTTTGTAATACTGAATCGGCAGAAGTGTGGCCGAAAAGAGGATACTGCTCCTGCCCCTCTGCATACATTCTGCCAGTTTTTTCCCTGGATTGACACAGAACAGGCGGATCCGAAAATTTCCCTCCTCATCCAGCTTCGTATAGATCTCATAATGTTCATCCAGATCCTCATGGATCATGAGAAAATGCGATACTCTAAAGTAAAATTCGGTAAGCTCTGCTTTCACCGGGCTCTCTTCATGGTCATCCAGATAATCATCAATAGCTGAAGACAGACTGTTCATTGCCCTGACAAATGCTGCTATGCTGCTCTCATCCTCATATCTGTAACCGGCACAGTTTCGTTTCAATGCAAGCAGCTCTTTGTTACACCTGTCAAGCTGATGACAGATCCTTGTACTGTACTCCTTACAGAGCCTCTTCATGGCAAGAAAATCCTCCTTGATCAGGGCAGCCGAATACATTTCCCGTCCCCGTTCCACCAGATTGTGTGCCTCATCTATCAGAAAGATATAATTCTCCTGAACCCCTTCTGCAAAGAACCGCTTCAGGTATACATGAGGATCAAATAAGTAATTATAATCCCCGATCACCACATCCGCAAACAGGCTCATATCCAGACAGAACTCAAAAGGACAGACCTGATGCTTCCTGGCATAGCTCTCGATCTCTCCTCTGCTGTAATTGTCCGTATGAGTCAACATATCATACAGAGCCTCATTCACTCTGTCAAAATGTCCCCTGGCATATGGGCAAAAGTCCGGATTACACTGGCTTTCCTCCATAAAGCATATCTTATCCCGCGCGGTCAATACTACAGATTTCAGCTTCAGTCCTTTTTCTCTCATAAGGACAATGGTATTCTCTGCCACTGTCCTTGTAATTGTCTTCGCTGTCAGGTAGAAAATCTTATCTCCCATTCCTTCTCCCATGGCTTTCACTGCTGGAAACAGTGTAGAGATCGTCTTTCCCACACCAGTCGGTGCTTCTACAAACAGTTTTCTCTTATGATAAATAGTTCTATAGACATAAGTGACAAGATCCTTCTGTCCCTCCCTGTAGGGAAAAGGGAATTTCAGCTCCTTAATCGATGCTGTCCGGGTCTTCTCCCACTGGAACTGAAAGTCAGCCCATTTCTTATATTCCTGTATCAGATCCAGGAACCAGTTTTGCAGTTCTCTGACATCATATTCAAAATGAAAATATTTCAGTTCCTCCGTTTCCATATTACAATACGTCATCCGTACCCGGATCCGCCGCAGCCTATTCTGTATTCCATAGATAGCTGCATAACATTTTGCCTGTGCAAGATGCACCGGCACGGCTTCCCTGATCTTATGTATCTCCCGGTAGGTTCCCTTGATTTCATCGACCGTAACAGTCACAAGATCCGTATAAGCCGGCTTTATTTCCACCGTAGACAGCTCCGGTACTGCACTGACCTCACCTGTTTCTTCTATTATAATGCCATCAGCTCTGCCTTCCACAACTATGCTGTACTCTTCCATGTCAGCTGTATAGCGCAGAGCAACCTCCGCATGATAGGAAGAACCCATCCGCCGCTGTATCATACGGTGGATCCGTCCACCCTCCTGCATGGCATTATCTCTGGCACGCCCTTTTCGATTATCAATATCTCCGTTCCGCAGAATAAATTCCACCAGATTTCTGACGGAAACATGCACCTCTGTCATTCCTTATGCTCCTGCTTCTGTTTGCTGCATTCCTGACTATAAAAATAACTCCCTATAAAGATAGTACGCTATCCTTCATAGGGAGTCAATCAGACTGCTATTGTCTACCTGTCTATAAATCCACTTAACAGGCAAGTGCAAAATGGTTCATATAATCTTCAAATTCCTGATCATAACCATTGTAGGAAACGGTAAGGATCTGATTCAGATCCAGTCCGAGTACACCTACGATCGACTTTGCGTCAACTACAAATCTGTTATAGGATATATCAATATCAAAATCACATCTGGTAGCTGCTGCAACAAAATCCTTTACTTCATCCACTCTCAATCTGATTTTATGAGTTCTCATAGTATCACCTTTCTCTTTCTATGGATCAATCCATAAACAACAAAGTAACAAAGAAAACGTTTTTCCTTCATTTTTGACAAATATTATCATCCGGATAAGCTTTTGTAAAGTATTTTTTTTAGTACATAAGGCTAAATTTAAAGTCCTACTTATTTACAGTATTCCCTGTATTTCCTCTGTTAAACTCTGTCATATATTTCCGGTAGCGGACAGGCAGCATTCCCCGCTGTAATTCTGAATTGGTCCTTTCCTTTATAGCTATGGTATGAAAGAACTCTGTGAACAGTTCACTGTATTTCTCTTCTCCCTCCGAAAAGGTATCAGGCAGTTTCCATTCTTCCTGTCCGGATACCATCACATATTCCCTTTCTGCCGGATGTACCGCAAACAAATTTCTTCCAATATCATGGATCACAAAATTTTCCAATGGAAACCGGTCTGTAAAATGAGGCATCAGAAAAGTCAGAATATGGTTCTTCGGACTGATCTGTGCGTACAAAACACCGTCTGCAAGCTCCCGGAAACGAATAAATTCTATATGGGAATGAATTTCATTTCCTACTGTCCGGTCAAGCTCAAATACACGCCTGATATAAGGATCCTTCAGATCCTCCAGTATTTTTCCTCCTGTTTTCCTATGAAGAGCCATCACTATGGTACGAAAGACCGCTTCTGCCTTATCAGCTTCATAGGAAGCAAGTGTCCTGCAAATCCTGTAATATCCTTCCTCTCCCAGTTCCCGCTTTAATGTTCGTCCTACCTTTTCTGCATGCTCCCTGCTGCTCTCACACCTCTTATATACAGCAAACAGCCGGTAATTCTCTTCCTCCCCTGCGATCAGATGTACTCTTTCCAGTGGATATTTCTGGAGATAGGCCTGATAAACTCCGGAGAAGATCCCTTCCAGGGAATCTTCACAGATCAGATAATACTCTTCCACTGTGATTCCTCCTCTCCCATGTGATAATCGTCAAACAGAGAAAGCTGCTTATAGGTCAGCCCGTCAGGAGACGGTCTTCTCCCCTGCTCATTGGAGATCAGATTTCTGGTAATATAATCCTCATTCATCCTGATCGGGTACATGGTCTTTCCATTGCAGGTAATAAAAAACAGTGCCCGCTTCAGCACAACCCCTATCTTCTTCAGATGCTCAAAGTTAAGATTTCCGCTTCTCCTGGCCTTAACGATCCGCTGTGCACTCTTCACTCCGATCCCGGGAACCCGCAGGATCGACTGATAGTCTGCCCGATTGATCTCCACCGGAAAATACTCCAGATGCCGCAGTGCCCAGTCTGCCTTAGGATCGATCAGCACATTGAAATTTGGCTTCTGCTCACTTAACAGTTCCCCAGCCTCAAAACCATAAAACCGGAGCAGCCAGTCCGCCTGGTATAAACGGTGCTCACGCAGGAGCGGTGGTCCTCCCGGCAGTGATGGCAGATCCTTATCTTCATTCACATTGACAAAGGCGGAATAATATACTCTTTTCAGATCAAACCTCTGATACAGCTTCTCTGCCACCATCAGAAGCTGATAATCACTCTCCGGTGTGGCTCCTATGATCATCTGTGTGGACTGTCCTGCCGGTACGAAGCTCTTCGCATGGCGGTACACCATAAGCTCTTCCTTATTCTGTGTGATTCCCTGCTGGATCTGCCGCATGGGTGTCAGAATATTCTTCCTGTGCTTATTGGGAGCCAGCCTTGAAAGTCCTTCTGCAGTAGGCAGCTCCAGATTCACACTCATCCTGTCAGCCAGAAGCCCCATCTGCTCCACAATTTGTGCATCAGCACCGGGAATTGCTTTCACATGGATATAACCCTGAAAGTAATATCTGGTGCGCAGCAGATATACTGTCCTGTAAAGCTGCTCCATCGTATAGGTAGGATTGTTGATAATACCAGAGCTTAAGAATAACCCCTCTATATAATTCCTTCGGTAGAACTGGATCGTCAGATTGCAGACCTCCTCCGGTGTAAAGCAGGCTCTCCTGACATCATTGGATTTCCGGTTCATACAGTATTTGCAGTCAAAAATGCATTCATTCGTAAACAGGATCTTCAGAAGCGAGATACACCTTCCGTCTGCCCCAAAGCTGTGGCAGATCCCGGCTCTGGAAGAATTCCCGATCCCCCTGCCGTCTCCCCTTCTCTCTACACCACTGGAGGAGCAGGAAACATCATACTTGGCCGCATCTGCAAGAATGTTCAGCTTCTCACTGATACTCATATTCTCCTGTTCCTTCATAATACAGGGTACTTTTTCATGTGTCATGATCTCTATATCACAACCTGCTGTCCTGGTACCGCCCACTGCGATCTCTGCCGGAAGCTGCTTCATATTACTTTGGCTCCTAAAAAAAGAATCAGAACATTTGTTCTGATTCCATTCTATCACAGCATATGTTTTTTTACAAGCAATTACATGAACATTTGTTCTATTTTCTTTGCAGACTCAACCACCGACGATCGTTGTCACATTGCTATGCAGGATCAGTCTTAAAATACCGCATAGAACCAGGTGACCCACATAGAACACATAGAAAAACCACTTCATCCATCTGGCTTTCCCTCTGGTTCCATTATAAAAATGCATAAATGGCCAGACAATGATGATACCAAACTGGATCAGGCCGTATACCACATCAATGCACAGGCACCAGACGATAACATACATGGAAATATAGGCGACCATACCAAGCACCTGTTTTCTTAAGTTCCCTCTGTTCTGATATATATGCAGGGTACAGAGCACCGGGAAGCAGGACCAGTCTGAAGGGAATGCCAGCAGGCACAGTACAAGCAATATTGCTGTCTTCTGCCAGTTTTTCAGTGGAAAGCTTCTTTTTTCATCATCATAAATATACAGACCAATGGCTGCCAGGAAAAGCGGCCAGATCACACTGGTCTGGTTCAGCACGGAACCCCTGAACGGGATTGGTGAAATGCCGAAGCAGAAATTATAGGCAAAATGTGCCAGTACGGCAAAGATAAACAGTCTCTGCAGATACTTTCTGAAATTCCTGGTATAATGATATCCCTCTGCAACCATAAACCACATGGTCGGTGCCGCCAATCTGCCGATCAGATGAATACAGAGCAGCCACCATTCCTTACCATATCCGGGCCAGATTGTAGATGCCAGGTGATCCATAGTCATGGCAATAATTGCAAATATCTTAAGCTGGTTTCCCGAAAATCCGGAAAAGCCCTTTTCTCTGATTTCCTTTTCCATATGTCCCCCCTTATTATAATAGGTACATTCTCTTTCTGCATACCCATCTCAGAATCTCAGCCGCAGCTGATGCCATGCCACATCTCCATGCGTTGACTTATCTGAGATCCCCTCATCTTCAAATCCAAACCCGGCATAATAAGATACCAGATGATCCTTACAGGTCAGCACCAGTCCCTTTCTGCCCTGCTCCCTGGCATCTGCGATTGCCCGTTTCAATAGTAATCCGGCAAGTCCTCTTCTCCGATATGCCTGAATCGTATTGACACCGAAGATCATCTGCCACGCACCATTTTCCCGGTGCATATCGGCTTTCTCATACATCTCGTCCGTCAGATCTTCCTTATCTGTCACGAAGCCATCCACAAAGGACACCAGTCTGTCTCCCTCATACAGCAGCCAGAAATGACTGCCATAAACCCGGATCCTGTCTGCAAATTCTTCCCTGGCTGCCGCCTCTGCCGCAGGAAAGCACTCTGCTTCTACGGCTGCTATGCTGTCAAGGTCATCCATGGTCGCTGTCCTTATGGTAAAGCCATTTTCTTTCTTTTCTTCCATCTTTTTCAGTGCCACCTTCATCGTCTTCTCCTACAGGTATCCGTATTTACTTTTGAATCCAAGCAGACATCCGACAGAAACCAGAAATGCCAGTACCTCAGCTACAATAACAGCATACCATATGCCGGTAGGTCCGAACAATACCGGAAGCAGCAATACAAAAATAATCCTTTACCAGATCAGCAATCCGATATGATAGAACAGGCACGCCAGGGTCAGTGAAAATACCACATAATACAATATAGAAAGGGCAATCCACTTTTTGGAATGGTTTTCCCTGTAAGTTGCGGCAACTGTCATGGTACAGGGCACATTGAACATGATCGCCATGATAAAGCCAAGAGCCTGTGGCTTCGAGATCACCTGCGGCAGCAGCTCCATCATGGATTCTGACAGGCCAAGCGACTTGGAATTAAAGGCAGCAGTTACCATATCGGTATTGCTGTACAGTGCATTCAGCACACCAAGCAGGGATTCCTTGGTCATCATGGAAGATAAATATGCCATGAACATCTGCCAGCTCATGCCAAAGAATTCTGTCACCGGTGCGATCAGCTGTCCTACCTTTGACAGGATGCTCTCCGTTCCAAACCAGTTATAGCTCAACAGATAAAATACCAGCGATACCAGCAGGATCACACGGAAGGCACGGCAGAAAATATCCTTTGCCTTATCAAGCGTTGTCCGGAAGATATAACTCCACTTAGGCTTATGATAAGGAGGCAGTTCCATGATCATTCCGCCTCTTCCCTCTTCTCCGACCAGTGACTTTGCAAAGATCCTGGATGCCAGAAACATGGAACTGATGGTAATGGCAAACATGAGAAGCAGAACCACCAGACCTCCTGCGGGTCCGAAAAATAAAGTAGCCAGCATGGGTCCCATGGAAAGACCAGTACCACAGGGAATACTCCATACAAGGATCATGGTCAGAAACCGCTGTCCGTTATTGTCAATCACACGGCTTCCGGCAACACCTGCCATATTGCAGCCAAGGCTCATCAGGAAAGAGCAGACGCTTTTCCCTTGCAGTCCAAGACGCTCCATCGCCTGATTAAATACCACAGAAATCCTTGCCATATAACCCACATCTTCGATCAGGGCAAATACAAAGGTTACCCCAAGGACAAAGCCTGCCATGGATACGGTAAAAAACAGTACATTCGGCAGTACGGTAGCCACCAGATCTGCCAGTGGCTTCCATACATTCATCCGATCCATCAGCGTCTGCAGCGGAGGTCCTATCAGCGCCGGGATCATGGCTCCAAATCCCATGATCGGTGCAGCGACCACCATGGCAGCCAGCAGTGCCAGCACAATGATCCCAAAGGCCACCCATTTTCCGGAGTGCCTTCCCAGTGCTTTTCTGTCAAAACTGCCAAGCTCGCTACTGCTCTCCTTCTTTTTTACAGCATCTGCAAGAATACTGTCGATCAGCTCATATTTATGCTTTCCGGAAATCATCAGTCCTCTGTCTGTTTTTTCCAGCTCCTGCACTGCCAGCTTCTCTTTCGTATAGACCGCTGTTTCCTGCTGTTTTTCTGTAAGTTCTTCAAAATGACAGTCCGGATCTTGATAATAATATTTCATAAGAAGGCTGCTCTGTGCCATTCTCCCGCTGTCTATCGCTTCTGCAAGCTTCTCCTTCAGGTCAACATATCGTCTGATATCTGCTGCTACAAAGTCCATGACCGGAATGCCAAGCTTTTTCTGTATCTTTGCTGTATCTATCTGAATCCCTTTCATTTTGGCCACATCCATCAGATTTAAAATCAGGATCACCGGAATATTGATCCCGATAAAATCGGTAAACATGTACAGTGACCGTTCCAGCTGTGAACTATCTACCAGAACCGCCACCAGATCTGCCTTGCCGGAAGCTATGTAATCTGTGGTAATAACCTCTTCCTCTGATCCTGCAGAAAGGCTGTAGCTTCCCGGCAGGTCGATCACATGATATTCCTCTCCCTGAAAAGTAAAAACGCCTTCCTTATGCTCTACTGTCTTGCCCGGCCAGTTTCCTACATGCTGATGGGAACCTGTGAGTCCATTAAATAAAGAAGACTTCCCGGAGTTTGGCTGTCCAAGCAGCGCAATCGTCTTACTCATTTTCCTTCCCTCCCTCTAATGTAATTCCTTCACAGTCTTTCCGGCCAAGTGCCACTACGGAATCCTTACAGTAAAATAATACGGGCTGCCCCTTCTGATTCTGGATCACACGGATTCTGGTTCCTTCCACAATGCCGATCCCGACCAGTCTTGACAGTATGTGATGATTACCGGTTACCGCTGTTACTGTTCCTGTATATCCGGCATTTGCATCTGCTAGTCTCATATCTCTCCCTGCCTTTCTTTCTGTCCTGTTGCTTCCCTGCTTCTCTTTCGTGTAGTTTGTTGCAGCTAACTTTTATTAGTTTATTATGCGAGGCAGATGCCGTCTATATCACTTTCAGCAAAAAAGGTTCGTTTAGCATTCTGTTCTTTTTATGATTGTCATTTCTTATATCTGGTTTTATAATAGTTCTGTGAAAATAATAAAGACAAGGAAAATTTGATTTTATGAAAAAAGACAATTCAGCTTCAAATGGGATATCCGCTATGATGCGGGCACTGGATTCTCTGGATCAGGCAGATGGTCCCATGTCTGTCCACCGTAACCTGCCAGATGGTTATATGGATCTGACCATTTACTCTGTACTTCCCGGTATTTATATGGTCAAAAATGATATCCATGCTTCTTCTGTGCCAGCCCTTGGTGAATCTATGCCATTTGAAATTTATACTGTGAATTACTGTATAGACGGCCGATGCGAATACCGGCTTTCTGATGACAATTACAGCTATGTGATTAAGAATCTGATGACAGTAAGCACCGGGACAATCCCCGGCTCCTTTTATTATCCTTCTTCCAGTTATCTGGGATATGAAATTTATATTGCGCCTTCCCTGTTTTCTGAAAAAACGAAACAGATACTGGAAACCTTTCAGATTGCCCTTACGGATTTTCCGGACTACTACCCCTGCAATGCGCCTGCCGGAATCGCAGATCTGTGGAAATCTCTGGAACAACAGATGAAGAAAGAAAATACAGGCGCTGTCCGGCTTATCACCCTGCAGCTTCTGTATGCGATCGTAAACAGCAGTATGCCTGTCATGCAGCACACCATTTACCTGACTAAAACACAGGCGCAGCTTGCCAAACAGCTGAAGGAGATTCTGACAGAAAATTTCAGCCGGCACATTGCAGTCCGTACTGTGGCAGATACTTATGGCATCAGCGAAACCAGTCTGAAAAACTATTTCCGCTATGTCTATGGAATGAATGTTTCCACCTATCTGAACAAAGCACGTATGGAATATGCCGGCCGTTTATTGTCTGAAACCACCTTAAGTATCGCCGATATCGCCAGAAGCTGTGGTTATACCAATCAGGGACGGTTTGCAAAGGTTTTCTGTGATTATTACCAGGTAA
Organism: Suilimivivens sp.; assembly: GCF_037359455.1. Lineage (NCBI taxonomy): Bacteria > Bacillati > Bacillota > Clostridia > Lachnospirales > Lachnospiraceae > Suilimivivens > Suilimivivens sp. The sequence goes on along the minus strand of NZ_JAXXXI010000034.1, from coordinate 38,449 downwards.
AGCCTCTTGACTACCGCAGGGCTTCCCGGCATCCGGATACTCTCTGATCCTCAGGAAAGCAGATCGATCAGGCCCCGTATTCCTTTCTCCTGATAAATGGTCTTGTAATAGGACACCTCGTTCTGGATCAGTTCATCGATCATGCGCATTCCAAGAAGCTCTACCGGTGCCTTATCATCCGTCATGATGTGACCACCTGCTTCGTAAGTCTCCAGATGATCCCCGATCCTTCCCATCATGGCTGTCAGATCACCATCCTGCTCCAGTGCTACATTGAGCCTGTAGGTTTGCAGCATATCCGCATTGTCAGAGGCAAACAGCTCCCGGTTTGTAGATCCGCTCACATCTACCGTGCAGACCTGATCAAACACCTCAGAAATAGTGTCTGCCAGATACTCGTTGATATTTCCCTCAGCACCACTGTGCATGTTCATATTGACGACCATGAGACCATCATCCTTCAGGTGCTCCTTTACCATGGTAAAAAACTCCACGGTAGACATCTGGAACGGTATGGTAATATCCTGATAAGCATCCACCATGATCACGTCATACTTTTCACTGATCACATTCAGATATGCTCTTCCGTCATAGGTCGTGACTTCCACATCTTCCGGCAGTTCAAAGTACTTTCTGGCAAGCTTCGTGATCTTCTCATCAATCTCTACCCCTTTGATGGACGTATTGTTAAAATACCGCTCACACTGGGTAGCATAGGTCCCGGTTCCATTTCCAAGGATCAGGATATCCAGTCTGTCCTTTTCCTTCACACCCGCCATATAAGGGGCAGCCATGGCATAATCATAATACATACCGGTCAGCCCTTTATCCTTCAGGTACACCGACTGCACACCGAACAGAACATTGGTAGAAAGCACTACTTCCCTGTCATTTTCATATACCTGCAGATAATTGTAAATTGACTCCCCCTCATAGGTAAGATTGCTCTGCCAGAAAGCAAAACTGTTGTTATGGCCAAGAAGGCAGCAGATCAGAAATATTACAATACTAATCGGCACCCTCCTGGCCCCGGTAAAATTTCCTCTGGTACTCACAAAATAAATAACAGCCAGCAACAGCAAAATACCTGCAAAGATCAGGAATGTGATCGAGGTTCCCACTGCCGGGATACTGATAAAGGTCGGTACAAAGGTCCCGATAATGCTTCCTATGGTATTGGAAGCATTCAGCTTTCCAACTACGCTTCCACTGTCATCCAGACTGTCCACTGAAAACTTTACCAAAGACGGTGTCACGGTTCCAAGCAGAAACAGCGGAAATACAAAGATCACCATGCATGCCACAAATCCGGCTATGATAAGGAAGTTACTGTTTACGGTAAAGATCAGCAGTGCTGATATTCCGATAATGATATATTTGCCGACAACCGGTATGGCTGCGATCCACAATGCTGCGATGATAATACGTCCATAAAGTTTATCCGGATTCGGATCCTTATCGGCTGCCTTTCCTCCATACAGGTTGCCAAGCGCCATGGCGATCATGATCGTTCCTATAATGATCGTCCATACAATCTGGGATGAGCTGAAATAGGGCGCCAGCAGTCTGCTTGCTCCAAGCTCTACTGCCATAACTGACATTCCTGCGAAAAATTCTGTCAGATACAGGTATAGCCTGTTTTTCAAAATACTGTTCTTCATTTCTGTCTGTTTTCCTTTCCGATTTCCTGTCTGTCATCTGACAGGATCGTTACTTCTGTTTATCCATTATATTTCCAGACAGTCGAATCGTCAACAAAGGCATTCTTCACCTCATCTGCAGCTCATCTGCAGCTCTGTGATGATCTCTTCATAAGATTCCGGCTCCAGATCATACCCAAGATAGGCAATGCCCCGGTACACCGTCTCAGGAACGGTCTCACTTTCTGACAGATACTGCTTCATGGCAAGGAGCATTTCCTCTTTCTTATCCTGCACACTTTTTTCTGCTTGTCTTAATTTTTCTATTTCATAATCGGAAGTATTTCCACAGGGATGGGTACAGGTGGCACAGTCCGGCGCTATCCTGTGTTTTTCTGTGTGGATCTTCTCTACCAGTTCTGCCTCCCGGCTGCTATCTGAAAGCTGCAGCACAGCTTCCCGGACCACCTGATCGGTATGCTCTGTCTTGCCGTTATTGGCTACTGCTCCTGTCAGTCCAATCAATGCGCTGATCACTTTTTCACCCTGCATTTCCTGCCTCCTGTTTTGCTGTTATTTCTGCTCTGCTTTCCTGAGTCTGTCACCCCGGGTTCCTCACCAGGATTCTTCCGTCTGTTGAAATCGTGACGACCTCCCACGGAATTTCTTTTCTGCTGCCCCGCATGGCTTTCCTTACTGCCGCTTCCAGTCCTCCACAGCAGGGCACTTCCATCCGGACAACCAGTACTTCTGAAATGGCATTGTTCCTGATGATCTCTGTCAGTTTGCTGCTGTAATCCACCATGTCAAGCTTGGGACAGCCGATCAGGATCGTATGCCCTTCTGCAAAGGTACGGGAAAACTCTCTGTAAGCATATGCCGTACAGTCTGCGGCGATCAGAAGCCTTGCTCCCTGAAAATACGGTGCCTGCAGCGGAGCCAGCTTGATCTGCACCGGCCAGTTTCTGACCTGCGCTGCTGCCTGCTCCGGGTTCTTCCACTTTGACCGTCCTGTCTCCTGCTTCAGCTTCTTTCGCTCTGCGTCCTGCTTTGCCTGCTGTACCGCAGCCTCGTCGTATGCCGGTGCCTCCCTTTCTTCAAAGGTGATTGCTCCTGCGGGACATGCCGGCAGGCAGTCCCCAAGTCCGTCACAGAAATGCTCCCTTGCAAGGCGTGCCTTTCCTTCCACGATCTCAATAGCGCCTTCATGGCAGGCAGCCGCACAGATTCCGCAGCCATTACACCTTTTTTCCTCTATGTGTATGATCTTTCTTATCATTTCTGTTTTATTCCTTTCCTTAGAAAATCAGAGAAACAGTCTCATCTGGGCATCTTTAAAGCTCTTCTGCTGAGCCTCTTTCACAAAATCTGTTTCCCGAAGATGTCCGATCAGAAGCGGTGAGTTTACATCATGCCGTTTCCTGTTTTCCTCTACACTTTTTCTGTCATAATTGGCATAGCAGTACAAGCACCCATGCCCACAGGTATTGTAAACGCCAATGTCAGCACCAAGCAGACAACTGCAGGCCTCTCTGGCAGCCTTCTTCTTTGGCACCTGCAGTCCACAGCCGATAGCCTGCTCCAGAACTCTCTGTGACAGGCAGCCATCCGCATCTACGTTAGGTCTTACCAGTGCCTGATTTTCACAGCAGAGATTGATCTGCATTCCATTTGCACCTGCAATCCCGGCAAAAGCTTCTATGATCCTCTCCTGCTCGGCTTTCGTCACCTCTCTTGCCTCCCTGAAATTCCGCTTTGTCTTTTCATAAAGATCCAGAAAGCTGACAACACACTGACCGGTATATCCCCGAAGCTTTTCCGCCATTTCTGCAAAGCAGGCAATATGATATTCCACAGAATATTTTTCTGTGATAAAAACCGGATCATAACGCCAGCTCATTCTCTCTTTTCCCACCATATCGGAAAGCTCTATAAAGCTCCTGATCACATCCTCCTTTGGCGGTACGAAAGGCTCGATCTCCCTGTCATAAGGCGTGATCGTCACAAACCAGAACATGTCATAGGCGCTGAGATGTTCCAGCCTGCCCAGCATCGGCTGTGGATTCTTCGTGCAGAATACCAGCGCATCCACTACTGATGGATCCAGCACATATCTGGTCACCTGCTCCGGATAGTAGGGATTCCGCACCATCACATAGCCTTCTTCGATCCTTTTATAAAACCAGTCGCTGAAATATGCCGGGATATCCGTCCTGCTGCCGGTATTCAATATCATGGCCTGTTTTCCCTGGAGGCAAACAGCGGATTGGCTTCCCTTGTTTTTTCTCCGTAGACACTCTTCAGATCTTCAAAAGCATTTCTCACTTCTTCCAGTATATCCACATGGGCAATATAGTTTTTCCCTTTGGGTCCGTATCCTTTCCCGTCATCCGAAAGCCTCGGGATCTCTCCCATCAGCAGATTCACATACCGGTCCATATCCCACATGCCATGAATTTCTTCCGTGAAAACGAGTTTCTCTCCCTGTGCCCTGACTTTTGCTGCATAGGCTGCATAATTGATGATCACCGTTTCCTTTTCCGCATATTTGCGAAGTCCCGCATCCATCCGGTTCTGCATAGTGGCATCCTGACAGATAATAATGCTTTTGCAGGAAATATTCTGTTTCTTTAAAAGCTCCAACAGATATGTGATATTGTTTCCACAGTTGGTAGATGCTTTTTCCAGATAATCCACATCACAGTGATAGATTTCCTTCAGGTATCTGCTGAAAACCTCTGCTTCTGAAAGTCCGGTTGTCTCGATCACCGGATATTCATCGTGGACTCTCTGCCGCAATGCTTCCGTCGTATGCCCTGCTCCGCCTACGATCACATAGTTTTTGGCAATGTTCTCCTGAACTGCCTTTGCAAGGACATCACCACCAGCCAGGATACTGCCCCCAAACAGGACAAATACATCTGCCTTCTCAAATCCATATTTTTCTTTTAGCTGTTGCCCGGAAAGCTCTTCTATATCCCTCTTTCCACAGAACTTTCCAAGAATATTGATCTTTTCCGCAATCTGCTCTGTTTTCATATCATATTCCTTTCTGCCGGCAAAGATGCCGTGTTATATCAAAAAAGGCTCCCGGCGTTTTACACGGAGCCGGGAACCTTTCTGTCATTTCTGCTTCTGTCCATTCAGGACATTACATTTTCTTACATCAGCTTGCGGAACAGTGCTGTCAGATCTTCGATGCTGGCATCCTTCGGGTTACCCGGTGCACACGCATCTGCATGAGCGGATTCTGCAAGGAACGGAAGATCCTTCTCCTTCAGTGCTTCCAGTTTAGCCGGAATGCCTACATCCTCAGAAAGCCTGCGTACAGCATCAACTGCTGCCTTGCGGTAGGTCTCCTGATCCATCTGATCTACGCCTTCAACACCCATGGCACGGGCAATTTCACGATATTTTTCGCCAGTGCAGTCTGCATTGTACTCCATAACGATAGGAAGCATCATTGCACAGGCAACTCCATGAGGAGTATCATAAACAGCACCCAAAGTATGAGCCATGGAATGTGCGATTCCAAGTCCTACATTGGAAAATCCCATACCTGCAATATACTGGCCAAGTGCCATACCTTCCCGTCCTTCTTTGGTATTGGCAACAGCGCCTCTTAAAGATCTTGAAATGATCTCGATTGCTTTCAGATGGAACATATCTGTCATTTCCCATGCTGCCTTTGTGGTATAACCTTCAATCGCATGAGTCAGGGCATCCATACCGGTAGATGCCGTCAGTCCCTTAGGCATGGAAGCCATCATTTCCGGGTCTACAACTGCGATGATCGGCATATCATGAGGATCTACACAGACAAACTTACGCTTGCGCTCTACATCAGTAATAACATAGTTGATCGTAACCTCTGCTGCTGTACCTGCTGTGGTAGGAACTGCTATGATCGGGATGCAGGGCTTCTTTGTAGGTGCTACGCCCTCAAGGCTGCGTACATCTTCAAACTCCGGATTGGCAATGATGATACCGATCGCCTTGGAAGTATCCATGGAGGAGCCTCCGCCGATTGCAATAATATAGTCTGCTCCGGAAGCCTTAAAGGCTGCCACACCGTTCTTTACATTATCAATAGTAGGATTGGCCTTGATATCGGAATAGATCTCATAAGCCAGTCCTTCTTTTTCCAAAAGCTCTGTTACCTTTGCTGTCACTCCAAATTTGATCAGATCAGGGTCAGAACACACAAACGCCTTCTGAAAAGCATGTGCCTTTGCCTCATTTGCAATCTCTGCGATTGCCCCTGCTCCATGATAAGAGGTCTGATTCAGCATAATTCTGTTTGCCATAAGTAAAAAATCTCCTTTCTCTTCTCTGTGGTAAAATTATTACCTGCTGCTTCAATTATAATCGAAAATGCAGAGGAAAGGAAGTCCTCTTTAATTGGATGATCTTCCAGTCGGTATATAAGGAATGATCCTCTGTGCCAGTCCTGCTGCACTCATGGTCTGCAGCCATACCTTCCCCGGTCCCTTCAATGTCGTAAGGAACAGTCCTTCCCCTCCAAACAGTACATTGGCAAAACCCTTTACCATTTCTGAAGAGTATTCCACGCTAGTTTCAAAAGCAGCTACATTGCCTGTATTGACCTTGATCACCTCTCCCGGTGCCAGTTCCCTTTCCACGATCGTCCCATCCAGTTCCAAAAATGCCAGACCCTGGCCTGAATACTTCTGAAGGATAAAACCCTCACCACCGAAAAATCCCGCCTTTACACCGGTAACATATGCACTCACTGACACATTTTTTGTCGCACAGAGGAAAGCATTTTTCTGCGCAATGTATTCCTTTCCACTGCCTATCTCCAGCATCCTGATCTCTCCGGGAAAACTGGATGCCATGGTGATCTCTGCATTGTCATGCTGTGCCGCATAGGTTGCCAGAAAGAGGCTCTCTCCGGCAAACATCCTGCCAATACCGCCAAGCAGTCCGCCTTTCATATTGGTTTCCATGGAAAATCCTTCTGACATCCATATCATACCACCTGACTGGGTATAAATTTCTTCTCCCCTGTCAAGAGTCAAGGTTACTGCTGGCATAGGGCTTCCAAATATTCTGTAATGCATACTCTTCTCCTTTTACCTTCCTTCTTTTATTTTATTCCTTCCGGTGTCTTACGTTGGCAGCTTGCCTGACCATTCATAATGACAGTTACAGCATTTTCTCTATCCCGTACTTCTTTGCCATATTTCTCTTCCACATGCCGCCAGCTTCACATACTTCTATTTTTCTGCTATTCTGTAAATAATGAAATGGTTATAAATGATTCTTTTTCTCAACAACTGATTATCATGATTTAAAAGGAGTTTTCAAATGTCATCTACTCAGGTTATTCTATTATATCATATAGAAAAAACAAAGGAAATGCAGATCCGCCAGCTCTGTAAGAGGCTTTTTATCACAGTAAAAACCGTGCAGCGGACCGATTATTCCCAGTCCCTTGGTTATCTTGCCGGTGTAGCTGGCTTTGCAAGAAAAAATGCAGTCTATCTTGGCAATGAGCTTCCTGCTGAGATGCTTGTCTTCTCCGGCATGACCTCTGAGCAGATCGATCTGTTCCTTGCTGAGTACCGTAAAATGGGGATTTCTCCCATTGCCTGCAAAGCCGTTATCACACCCATCAACATTTTCTGGGATGCAGGAAATCTTGCAGAAGAGCTATTAAAGGAGTACCACCAGCTCCATAAAGATCCCGGTATCTGAAACAGACTGCATTCCCTTTCTGAGACACACTTCTTTATCCCCACACCATATCCGCGCTTTCAGTCGTTTCTTGAAAAGAAATGTCTGATATGGTATGATTTTCCCAGTACTAAATTTGAGGGGTGAAGTTTTTTGATCAGAATATGTTATGTAGTTGGTATCTCACTGCCATTCGTTATTTATTATCTTATCCGCATCAGCTATGTAGAACAGCACGGAGATAAATACACAGAAACTGTCCGATACCAGATTGCCCGCAATGCTATTTCCATCCTGAAATTCAATGGTATGATCCGGACCGATGTTTACGGTCTTGAAAATCTGCCAAAAGACGGCGGCTACGTTATGTATCCTAACCACCAGGGCAAATATGATGTGCTTGGTATTATTTTCGCTCACGAAAAACCCTGCACCATGATGATCGATGACAAACGGGCCGATCTGCCGCTGACCAAGGAATTTGTTTCCTTATTAAAGGGGAGCCGCCTTGACAAGACTGACATGAGAAAACAGGTGAACACCGTTCTTCAGGTCGCTTCCGAGGTCGCTTCCGGCAGAAGATATATCGTTTTCCCGGAAGGCGGCTATGACCACAACAAGAATGAAGTTCATGATTTTCTACCTGGAGCTTTTAAATGTGCCATGAAGGCCAGACGTCCTATTGTTCCTGTCGTTCTCATCGATTCTTACAAGGTCTTCGGTGTCAACAGCTTAAAGCCGGTACGCACACAGGTTCACTTCCTGAAGCCCATGTACTATGAAGATTACAAGGATATGACCTCAAAGGAGATTTCTGATCTGACAAGAAACCAGATCATTTCTGTGATCCAGAAGGCTAGCTGATCTTCCTGCCAGCCAGACATACTTTCTACGGGGCATTACAGATGTATTTCATCCCTCATGCCCCGTTCTATAAACTCTTAAGATAAATGTTGCTCTATCCCATCCTCTGCTTAAAATAGTTATCTGCTGCAAGCTTCAGATAATACTGCCCCTTCTCCATAGATTCCTGAATGGAAATCCCTCTGGCAATTTCCACTGCAATTACACAATTTCTGCAAAGTTCCTCTGCCGGTACTTTACAGATACCACAAAAAGAAACGATTTCCCTGTTACTGGCATGCTTCCTGATACCACTCAAAACCTTTCCCATAAGGCTCTGTTCATCCAAACATCCTTCCCCGGTTACAACCAGATCACAGTCTTTCACAAGCGCATCAAACTGACACAGCTCCAGCATACCTTCGATGCCGCTGATCGTCTTTGCTCTGAGAAATGCCGTACATCCATATCCGGCACCTCCTGCAGCCCCCGCTCCTGCCTCCGGCAGCATTGCCTGACAGTCACGCTCTATCACTTCTGCCACGTGGATCAGACCAGCATCCAGGACTGCAACCTCTTCCTTCGTTGCTCCCTTCTGTGGTGCATAAATATAGGCAGCTCCCAGAGGTCCATACAAGGGATTAGTCACATCACTCATTACCGTAAATTCAGCCTCTCCGATCCGCTGATCCAGCCTCGAACATTCTATTTTCGATACCGCTGACAGCGTCCCTCCTGCCGGAACAAATGACCGTCCATCTCTATCAAAGAAAGTAATTCCAAGCGCTGCTGCCATCCCACATCCGCAGTCTGTTGTGGCACTGCCTCCAAGACAAAGGAAAAACTTCCGACAGCCTTCATCCAGTGCCGCTCTTATCAGCTCTCCAAAGCCAAAGGTACTGGCCTCCAGTGCACGAAATCCGGTCTGCTTTGTCAATCCGCTGCTTTCTGCAATTTCAAGGACAGCCGTTCCATCAGGAAGAATCCCATAGGCTGCCTCAATCAGTTTTCCCTCCGGGGAATGTACTGTCACTGTCTTCCTGCTTCCGCCCTTTGCCCGGAGAATACAGTCCATGCTTCCTTCTCCGCCATCTGCAATGGGAAGTCTGACAACCTCACACTTCAAATGTTCTTCTATGGATCCTGCCAGAATATCGGTTACTTCCTGCGATGTCATACTTCCTTTAAAACTGTCCGGAATCACAATCACTTTCTGCATAATAAAGACATCCTTTCCTGCTCATAACTTCATCATATCATTCTCCGGGGCATCAGGCTATGTTTTCTTCCCATATGCCCCACCTCAGTCATTTTTACGTTCATTTCACTGCCTTTTGGGGTATCTGCATGCACTTTTCCTACTGATGCCCCGCTCTGCGAAGTTTTCGGGGCACCACAGCATATTTTCCTTTCTGGTGCCCCTGACCCAAAACCTTCCTCTGATCTCAATGTTTCCGGGGCACCACAGCACATTTTCCTTCCTGATACCCCTGAACTCCGAAAACACTCCCGGTGGTCCTGAACTCCGAAAACACACCTGGTGCCCCTGACCTCCGGAAATATCTTCCGATTCCGGCACCTCTGCGACGTGCGCCGCAAGGCGCATCAAAAAAGGTGGCTCTGCCAAAAGGCAGAGCCACCTTTACTCCCGCACTCTTACTGCACGATCAGATTAGTATATCCCATCAGGCTTTCATCCACAGCCCTTGCTGCTTCCCTGCCTTCACGGATCGCCCATACTACAAGGGACTGGCCTCTGTGCATGTCTCCGGCTGTAAAGACATTCTTCACGCTGGTTTCATAGGCACCTGCGCCGGTCTTCACATTGCTTCTCTCATTGATATCTACATGGAACGCATCGGTTACATATTTCTGGCTTCCAAGGAACCCTGCCGCGATCAGTACAATCTCTGCGGGAAGAGTCTGCTCGGAGCCCGGCACCTCGCTCATCTTCATCCGTCCGCTTGCAGGATCCTTCTCCCAGGAAAGCTTCACGATCTTGACTGCCTTAAGGCTGCCGTTTTTATCCTTCACAAATTCCTTCACCGTAGACTCATAGATCCGGGGATCATGGCCAAATACGGCGATAGCTTCCTCCTGGCCGTAATCTGTCTTGCAGATTTTCGGCCATTCCGGCCAGGGATTGCTGGCGCTTCTGGTATCAGGAGCCTTTGGCATCATCTCGATCTGTGTTACAGACTTACAGCCATGACGGATACTGGTTCCCACACAGTCATTTCCGGTATCACCACCGCCGATGATAACTACATTTTTGCCCTTGGTATCCACATATTTCTTATCTTCAAAATCAGAATCCAGCAGGCTCTTCGTATTGGCCTTCAGGAAGTCTACTGCAAAGTAGATCCCCTTGGCATCCCTGCCCGGTACACTGATATCTCTCGGGTTGGAAGCACCGCAGGCAAGTACGACTCTGTCATACTCCTTCAAGAGCTTTTCTGCCTTGATATCCTTACCGACATCCACACCGGTTTTAAACACGATGCCTTCTGCCTCCATGACCTTGATCTTACGGTCTACGATGTGCTTCTCCAGCTTCATATTGGGAATTCCGTACATCAAAAGTCCGCCAACCCTGTCAGAACGCTCATACACCGTTACGCTGTGGCCTCTTTTATTCAGCTGATCGGCAACGGCAAGTCCGGAAGGGCCGCTTCCTACAACTGCTACCGTCTTTCCTGTCCGGACCTTGGGAGGCTTCGGATCGGCATAGCCCTTTTCATAGGCATTCTCAATAATCGCATATTCATTTTCCTTCGTGGCAACCGGATCCCCGATCAGATTGCAGGTGCAGGCTGCTTCACAGAGCGCCGGGCACACACGGGAGGTAAACTCCGGAAAGCTGTTCGTCTTTTTCAGACGGTTATAGGCCTGCTGCCAGTTTCCGGTATAAACTAGGTCATTCCATTCCGGTACCAGATTGTGCAGGGGGCAGCCGCTTGTCATTCCGCAGATGTTCATTCCTGCCTGGCAGAAGGGCACACCGCAGTCCATACATCTTGCTCCCTGAAGCTGCTGCTTTTCTCTCGGGAGGTGCTCATGGAACTCATTAAAATTCTTAATCCTGTCCTTAGGCTTTACGTCCTTTGATACTTCTCTTTTATAATCCATAAATCCTGTTGGTTTTCCCATCGTGACACCTCCTTATTTTGCTGCCCTGACTGCGTAGAATGCTTCGATCTGTGCCTGCTCTGCAGAAAGGCCCTTTTCCTCCATCTGTACGATGGTAGCCAGCATCTTTTCGTAGTCATGAGGGATGATCTTCTTGAACTTCGGCAGATAATCACTGAAATGATCCAGAATCATCTTACCCTTTTCGGAATTGGTCAGAGCCACATGCTCCTTGATCATATCCTTCAGTTCAATAACATCATATTTGGAAGTTACTTCATAGGAAGATACCATTTCCTTGTTCAGGCGGATATACAGATCATTTTCCTCATCCAGTACATAAGCCACACCGCCGCTCATACCTGCAGCAAAGTTCTTGCCTGTAGGACCAAGGACTACCACACGGCCTCCTGTCATATATTCACAGCCATGGTCACCCACGCCCTCTACAACAGCGATCGCACCAGAGTTTCTGACACAGAAACGCTCACCAGCTACACCATTGATAAAGGCCTTTCCACTGGTTGCACCATACAGTGCCACATTTCCGATAATGATATTTTCATCTGCTTTGAACCGGCTTCCCTTCGGTGGATATACGATCAGCTTACCGCCGGATAAGCCCTTGCCAAAGTAGTCGTTGGAATCTCCCACAAGCTCAAGTGTCAGTCCCTTCGGGATAAAGGCACCAAAGCTCTGTCCGCCGGCACCGTTACACAGTACACGGTAGGTATCCTCTGCCACCTGATCCCCAAGTCTTCTTGTAATCTCGGAACCAAGGATCGTACCAAAGGCTCTGTCCGTATTCTTGACATCTACCTCAATGCTTCTTCTTGCACCGGTTTCAATGGCCTTGTCAAGCTGCTTTAACAGTACCTTTTCGTCCATGGTATTTTCCAGCTTGAAATCGTAAACCTGCTTCGGATCAAAGGTAACCTTCTCCTTGCTGCCCACATAGGGATTCTCAAGGATCAGACTTAAATCTACCTGCTTCTGGCTCTTAGAAAGGTTATCCTTTACCTTCAGGAACTCGGTATGGCCGACCAGCTCATCCACAGTCCTTACACCAAGCTTTGCCATATATTCCCGCAGTTCCTCTGCGATAAAGTGCATGAAGTTGATCACATACTCCGGCTTTCCTCTGAAATTCTTACGAAGCTCCGGATTCTGGGTAGCCACACCCACAGGACATGTGTCCAGATTGCAGACTCTCATCATGACACATCCCATGGTTACCAGGGGTGCTGTCGCAAAGCCGAATTCCTCTGCACCAAGGATCGCTGCGATAGCTACGTCACGGCCGCTCATCAGCTTACCGTCTGTCTCGATCCTTACCTTATTACGAAGTCCGTTCATGATCAGCGTCTGGTGTGTCTCTGCAAGTCCAAGCTCCCAGGGAAGTCCTGCATTGTGAATGGAATTCCTCGGTGCCGCACCGGTACCACCATCATAACCAGAGATCAGGATAACCTGTGCACCGGCCTTCGCAACACCGGCTGCAACAGTACCAACACCCGCTTCAGAAACCAGCTTGACACTGATCCTTGCCTGCTTGTTGGCATTCTTCAGATCATAAATCAGCTCTGCCAGATCCTCGATAGAATAAATATCGTGATGAGGCGGCGGGGAGATCAGACCTACGCCGGGTGTTGAATGTCTGGTCTTTGCGATCCAGGGATAAACCTTGCCTGCCGGCAGATGTCCGCCTTCACCGGGCTTTGCTCCCTGTGCCATTTTGATCTGGATCTCATTGGCGCTTACCAGATATCTGCTGGTTACACCGAAACGTCCGCTGGCTACCTGTTTGATGGCAGAGCATCTGTTCTTGCCATCAGACCCTGCAGAAAGTCTCTCCAGATCCTCACCACCTTCACCGGAATTGGAGCGTCCGTGAATGGTGTTCATTGCAATTGCCAGTGTCTCATGTGCTTCCTTGGAAATGGAACCATAGCTCATGGCTCCTGTCTTAAATCTGGTTACAATGGAATCCACACTTTCTACTTCCTCGATCGGGATTCCTTTTTCCGGATAATTGAAATCCATCAGGCCACGCAGGTTCTTTACTGAATCCTCATCATTGACAAGGGCTGTATACTGCTTGAACATCTGATAATCACCACGCTTTGTGGATTCCTGCAGCATATGGATCGTTGCCGGATTGTACAGATGCTCGTCACCACCACTTCTCATCTTGTGATGTCCCACACTGTTCAATGTCAGGTCATTTGCAAGTCCCAGCGGGTCAAAAGCCTGTGAATGCAGTGCATCCACTTCCTTTTCAATATCCTTTAAGGTAATACCACCCACACGGCATACCGTATGAGGAAAATATTTGTTAATAACATCCTTATCAATACCGATTGCTTCAAAGATCTGGGATCCTTCATAGGACTGGATCGTACTGATTCCCATTTTGGAAGCGATTTTGACAATGCCATGTAAAATAGCGTTGTTGTAATCATCAACGGCTGCATAATAATCCTTGTCAAGCATATGGCTGTCGATCAGCTCGCGGATGGATTCCTGCGCAAGATAAGGATTGATCGCACAGGCACCATAACCAAGCAGGGTAGCAAAATCATGCACATCCCTGGGTTCTCCTGACTCCAGGATCAGCGCTACACTGGTCTTTTTCTTGGTTACGACCAGATGTCTGTTCAAAGCTGATACGGCAAGCAGAGACGGGATTGCCACGTGATTTTCATCTACGCCCCTGTCAGACAGGATCATGATGTTCACACCGTCCCTGTAAGCTCTGTCCACTTCTACGAACAGTCTGTCAATAGCACGCTCAAGGCTCGTATTCTTATAATAGGTGATCGGAATCACTTCTGCCTTAAAGCCTTCCTGATTTATATCCTTGATCTTCATCAGATCGGTATTGGTCAGGATCGGATTGCTTACCTGCATCACGTGGCAGTTCTTCGGGGTTTCCTCCAGGATATTGCCGTCGGTTCCCACGTAAACAGTTGTTGAAGTAACCACTTCCTCACGGATCGCATCAATAGGCGGGTTGGTTACCTGCGCAAATTTCTGCTTGAAATAATGGAAAAGAGGATGATTGGTCTTGCTCAGAACCGGGATCGGGGTATCCACTCCCATGGCTGCAATAGCCTCGGCTCCGTTCTTTGCCATGGGAAGAATGCTCGTCTTTAACTCTTCGTAGGTATAACCGAAGGCCTTCTGCATCCGCTGTCTTTCTTCATATGCAAATTCCGGTACTCTTTCATTCGGAATCTTCAGATCCCGCAGATGGATCAGGTTGCTGTCCAGCCACTCACCATAAGGCTGTCTGGAAGCATAACCCTCTTTCAGTTCATTATCATCAATGACCTTGCCCTTTGTGACATCCACAAGCAGCATCTTGCCTGGACGAAGTCTTTCCTTTACAAGGATCTTTGAAGGGTCAATATCAAGTACCCCAACCTCAGAGGAAAGGATCAGCTGGTCATCGTCTGTGATCACATAACGGGAAGGACGAAGACCGTTTCTGTCAAGCACTGCTCCCATCACATCACCATCACAGAAAAGAATGGAAGCCGGACCATCCCATGGCTCCATCATGGTTGCGTAGTACTGATAGAAGTCCTTTTTGTGCTGGGACATGGTCTTATTGTTTTCCCATGGCTCCGGGATCGTGATCATCACTGCATGGGGAAGATCCATGCCGCTCATGACAAGGAACTCCAGCGTATTATCCAGCATGGCTGAGTCAGAGCCTGCTGTATTGACTACCGGCAGTACCTTATGCAGCACGCTGTGCAGATGCTCGGATTCCATGTTTTCCTCACGGGCAAGCATCTTATCCGCATTACCCTGAATGGTATTGATCTCACCGTTGTGCACGATAAATCGGTTCGGATGGGCTCTCTCCCAGCTTGGATTGGTATTGGTAGAGAAACGGGAATGTACCATGGCAATGGCAGATTCGAAATCCTTATCCTGCAGATCCGCAAAAAAAGTACGGAGCTGCCCAACCAGGAACATTCCTTTATATACGATCGTCCTGCTGGATAAGGAAACCACATAGGTATTATCTGAGGACTGTTCAAATACTCTTCTTACAATATAAAGCATGCGGTCAAAATCAAGCCCCTTTTCCACCTGTGCGGGCTTCTTTATAAATGCCTGCATGATATGGGGCATACACTCAACTGCCTTATGTCCGAGAACCTCCGGATGGGTAGGAACCTCTCTCCATCCAAGAAAAGTAAGTCCTTCCTTCTCTACGATGATCTCAAACATCTTCTTGGCCTGATTCTTCTGCAGCTCATCCTGAGGAAAGAAGAACATACCAACGCCATATTCTCTGTCCTCTCCCAGTGTGATCCCAAGGCTCTTTGTCACTCTCTTAAAAAATTTATGGGGGATCTGCGTCAGAATACCAACACCGTCACCGGTCTTACCTTCTGCATCCTTTCCGGCACGATGCTCCAGATTCTCAACGATCTTCAATGCATTTTCAACGGTTTCTCTGCTCTTCACACCCTTAATGTTTACACAGGCACCGATACCGCAGTTATCATGCTCAAACTCCGGACGGTACAGAGGTGCATCTGGCACGGTCTTTTTCACATCAAACATTTTGTGGATCTCCTTCCCTTAGTAAAATACAAAAAGAATCCTGCCTGCAGGATTCTCCGCCTGCGGCGGGTCGCTTTAAGCGACATCTGCCCTTCCGCCGCAGTGCGATCCTGCCCGGAGGGCTTTTTTATGTCATGGGAACATTACGACGTAATTTCCCATGACATAAAAAAGCCGCAAAAAGAGCTATGCTCGCTCCTTTGCGACTTTCATTGAAATCAATATACATCACTTTTTTCTATTTGTAAATAATGACTTTTCTTATCATTGTCAGATTATTTGTGAATTTATTTTCTGTGCTTATTTTGTCAGATTTATTTATTAGTTATCTATTTATTTTCTCCCATTTCGCACAACTTAAGGTACCATACTCCCAATCCTGCTGCAAAAATCAGTAAAGCAACTGCCAATCCGATCGCTACTGCACTGTTTAAATCCCGAAGTCCATTCCTGTAAGTCACGGTAAATACCGTAACATTAGCCACCGCATGAAATATCACCGGGGCTGCAAAGCTCTCTGACCTTTCATAAACTATGGCAATGATCACCCCAAGCAGAAATCCATACAATGCCTGCACCGTATTTCCATGGTAAAGGCCAAAAAGCAGTGCAGAAAGCGGTACAGCCAGCTTCACAGAAAAACACCGTTTCATCCGGTTATAAATGATACCACGAAACACTGCCTCTTCTGCAATGGGTGAAATCACCCCATACAATACAAGCCCAATGGCAAAGGCCACCCCATACTGCGCCTCTTCTACTCTGGTATAGGCTGCTGAACTCTCTGTGATCCCCATCTGGAAAAACAGGATATTCACCCCCATGGATACACACAGTGCGATCGCTGCCAGTACACCATAGGAGGTTACATTTCCCTTTTTCTTCCATACCGGAAGTGCTTCCTTCTTCAGCATGCCCCATATGGGGAGCATGCCAAGCAATATGGCGATCCCGCTGACCATGCCGTTTGCTGTCTGGCCATTCTGTATAAGCCATTCCTTCAGGGCTCCGCCATTTCCGGAAAGCATCAGTTCAAGCCCGCCCCAGAGGACGATCTGGGCGAGGTCATGCACCACGTAATAAAGAAAAAGCGGCAGCAACAGATATACCGCTTTCTTCATGGATTTCCATTTTTTCAGTTCTTCTGCTGGCCATGCCAGTTCCATGGTCTGTAAAAATCCCATCTTCATCCCTTCACCTGTCCTGTCAGCAGGATCTCTTTCAGCTCTTCCACTGTTCCCGCAATGGCATCGGCTCCTTCTGCCTCCAGCTCTCCTTCTGCTGCAAAGCCATAGTGCACACCGACCCCGGTCAGCTTCCATGCCCTGGCTCCCTGGATGTCAAACTCCCGATCCCCGATCATGGCACAGCTCTCCCTGCGCTCTTCCTCAGACAATTCCAGGATACCAAGCTGTCGCAGTGCTTCCTCTACCACTTCCTCTTTCTTTTCCCTGCTGCCGTCAAGACCGCTTCCGACCACAACAGAAAAATATTTTTCAATGTCAAAGTGATCCAGCACCTTTTTCACAAATACCTCCGGCTTACTGGATGCTACGGCCAGATGACACCCGGCCTCTGACAGAGCCTGCAGCATTTCCGGTACTCCTTCATACACCTGGTTTTCAAAAATACCGATCGGACGGAACCTCTCCCGGTAAAATTCCACTGCTCTTTTCGCCATATCCCGATCCATACCGTAATACTTCTGAAAGCTTGTATGAAGAGGCGGTCCGATAAAGCACTCCAGCTTCTTCAGATCAGGCTCCTCGATCCCACACTTTGCAAGGGCATACTGCACGCACTTCGTGATCCCTTCCCGGGAATCCGTCAGTGTGCCGTCAAGATCAAACAAACAATATTGGTACATGTGATGATATCCTTCCCTACAGCTTCAGCTTCGCAAACAGATCCCCGAGGCTTGTTCCAAGACTCTCTCCCGAGCTGTACTGCTTCGCATCTGTATCCTCGATCTCTTCTGCCTGCGCATTTTCCTCTGCTGCCTTAATGCTTAAGGAAATCCTGCCGTCATTGGTGTTTAATACCTTGACCTTAACCTTATCGCCTGCCTTCAGAACCTCTGAAGGCTTCTTGATCCTTTTTTCACAAATCTGTGAAATATGAACCAGACCGCTCAGTCCATCCTGCAGTGCTACAAAGGCTCCATAGGGCTGCAGACTCTCTACCGTTCCATTCAGAATCGTTCCCGGTACGATCATGGCTACCTTGTGGTCATGTGCTTCCTTCTCCTGCTCTCTTAAAATTTCCTTTGCTGAAAGAACCAGCTTCTGCTTCTCCGGATCCACCGTGATCACGCGCACGTTAAGCTGCCTGCCCTGGAAAGGTGCCAGATCCTCCACATACTGCAGGGAAAGCTGGGACGCCGGGATAAATCCACGGATTCCTTCCACATAGGCAACCACACCGGCATTTACTACTTCACTGACCTTTACGGTCAGCTCTTTCTTTTCTTCCAGATACGTCTTCAGTACATCCCATGCGGTATCCTGCTGCGCTTCCTTTTTGGAAAGCAGTATATTGCCATGTCCGTCGTCCATACTGATGACCTCTGCTTCGATCTCATCCCCTACCGCAACATCTGTCATAAGGGAAAAGGAGGGATCATTACTCATATCCTCCGCCTTGATGATCCCCTGTGCGTAATACTTCAGATCTAAAGTCACTTCCTCTTCATTTACGTCAATGACCGTTCCTGAAATGAGATCTCCTTCACTGATCTTGCGGAAGCTGGCCTCCAGCTCCCTTTCATAATCCTTCATTGATTCTTCCATTAGTAATTCTCCGCCTTTACCTGAAAATAGCTCTGTGGATGTGCACATACCGGACAAACCTCCGGTGCTTCCTTACCGATGCAGATATGTCCGCAATTGCGGCACTGCCAGATCGTATCACCATCTTTGGAAAATACAACGCCCTGCTCAATATTGGTGATCAGTCTGCGGTATCTTTCCTCATGCTCCTTCTCAATGGCAGCTACCCCTTCAAATAAAGCAGCAATCTGCTCAAAGCCTTCTTCTCTGGCTACTTTGGCAAACTCACTGTACATATCTGTCCACTCGTAGTTTTCGCCCTCTGCCGCATGTCCAAGGTTCTCCAGTGTAGAATCAATTCCACCGTTGATCAGCTTGTACCACATCTTGGCATGCTCTCTCTCGTTGGCTGCTGTCTCTTCAAAAATCGCTGCGATCTGCTGATAGCCGTCCTTCTTTGCCTTGGATGCAAAGTAGGTGTACTTGTTGGTAGCCATTGACTCTCCTGCAAAGGCCGCCTGTAAATTTGCTTCTGTTTTTGATCCTTTTAACTCCATAATTTTCCTCCAGTCTTATGACTTCTTGACAACTCTGTGATAATAAGCATACGTCATTTCCGGTCCTTTGTCAAAGCTTCCTGCACCTGTCACCTCACCGAGAAAAATGGTATGCGTATCAGTCTCCACGGTATTGATCACACGGCAGGTCAGATAACCGCAGCTGTCACTGATCACTGGCAGGAAATCCTCCACCTTATAATCTACTCCATCAAATTTATCCACATCTCTCCCAGAACGGAACCCAAAGCCGCCGATCAGTGATGGAGCCGAATCCTCTGCAAGTACCGAAACTGCAAATACTCCCGTTTCCTTAATGCATTCCGTTGTGTAGTTCTGATGGTTCAGGCTTAATGCCACTGTTATCTTCGGTGATGAGGTGATCTGCATCACACTGTTTGCTGTGCAGCCGGTAGGACGTCCATTATCCCAGGTGCTGATCACATATACCCCATATGATAGTTTCCTTAGTATAGATGTATCCATTCTTTTTCCTCCTTAATCTTTTTAATATCAGTAACTATTACTAATATTAGTGTAAGACAGATATTTCCATCTGTCAATGATATTTTCCCGCAAGGCTGATTTTTTATGCTATAATCCCTTATGATATACATTTGACAGTTCTGTCTGAGCTGTCTGAAGAAAGGTACAGACATTTATGAGTATTTTAAACGTAGAACATTTAACCCATGGCTTTGGTGACAGAGCCATTTTCCAGGATGTTTCCTTCCGTCTGCTGAAGGGTGAGCATATTGGCCTGATCGGAGCCAACGGCGAAGGGAAATCCACTTTTATGAATATCATTACAGGCAAGCTGATGCCGGATGAGGGCAAGATAGAATGGGCGAAAAACGTACGTGTCGGTTATCTGGACCAGCACACTGTCCTTGAAAAGGGCATGACGATCCGTCAGGTGCTCTCCTCTGCCTTTGATTTTCTGTTTGACATGGAAAAACAGATGAATGACATCTGTGACAAAATGGGAACCGCATCTGAAGAAGAACTGGAACAGTACATGGAAGACCTTGGAACCATTCAGGATCTGCTTACCATGCACGATTTCTATATGATCGATGCCAAAGTTGAAGAGGTTGCAAGGGCTCTTGGCCTTTTGGAGCTTTCTCTTGACAGAGACGTCTCTGATTTAAGCGGCGGTCAGCGTACCAAGGTGCTTCTTGCCAAGCTCCTTCTGGAAAAACCGGATATCCTGCTTCTGGACGAGCCTACCAACTATCTGGACGCTGAGCATATCGCCTGGCTGAAACGGTATCTGAATGACTATGAGAACGCCTTTATCCTGATCTCCCATGACATTCCGTTTTTGAACAGTGTTGTCAATTTGATCTACCACATGGACAATCAGCAGCTCACCCGTTATGTAGGGGATTATGACAAGTTTCAGGAAGTCTATGCCATGAAAAAGGCACAGCTGGAAGCTGCCTATAATAAGCAGCAGAAGGAGATTGCGGACTTAAAGGATTTTGTAGCCAGGAATAAAGCCAGAGTTTCCACCAGAAATATGGCCATGTCCCGCCAGAAAAAGCTGGATAAGATGGATGTAATCGAGCTTGCGGCAGAAAAGCCAAAGCCGGAATTTCATTTTAAAGAAGCAAGAACCCCTGGCCGCTATATTTTCCAGACACAGGATCTTGTCATCGGCTATGAAGAACCTCTCTCCAAGCCCTTAAATCTGGAAATGGAAAGAGGTCAGAAAATTGTTCTTACCGGTGCCAACGGAATCGGTAAAACCACACTGTTAAAGAGTATTCTCGGTCTGATCCCACCGTTGTCCGGATCAGTCACTCAGGGTGATTACCTGAGTATCGGTTATTTCGAACAGGAAATGTCCGGTGATGGCAGTAATACCTGTATCGAAGAGATCTGGCAGGAATTCCCCGGCTACAGCCAGTATGAGGTACGTTCTGCCCTTGCCAAATGTGGTCTGACCACCAAGCATATTGAAAGCCTTGTTAAGGTATTAAGCGGCGGCGAGCAGGCAAAGGTACGTCTATGCAAGCTGATCAACCGGGAAACCAATGTCCTGCTTCTGGATGAGCCTACCAACCACCTTGACGTAGATGCCAAGGATGAACTGAAACGTGCCCTGACCGCCTATAAGGGCAGCATCCTCATGGTATGCCACGAACCGGAATTCTATGACGGACTGGCAACTGCTGTGTGGGACTGCACACAGTTCACTACTCGACTCGTTTAGTCAATCCTTCACACACTATACTGAGAAAAATGCAACCGCTACTGCACCGGGACCGGCATGTGTACCAATGACACTTCCGATCATGGTTGTCTCCAGTGAGGAAATACCTTCTTCCCAGAGTGCCTTACTGTCTTCGATATACTTCTGAAGAAGGGTATCATCCAGTCCGGTGTAGCCAAGAAGGATCGGCTTTGTAAAATCAATTCCTCCTGTCTTTCTGATCTCACTGACAAGCAGGTTATTTCCCTGCTTGGAGCCTCTTGCCTTTCCAAGGATCACAATCTCCCCGTCCCTGATGCAGACAACCGGTTTAATGGAAAGCACACCGCCTGCAAACGCAGCCGCTGCTGAGATCCGTCCACCCTTTTTCAGATACTCCAGTGTATCCAGCATGGCGATCAGACAGATCTTTTCACGTTCTTTTTCCAGTCTTTCTGCGATCTCTCTGGCTCCCATCCCCTCGTCCACAAGGCGCAGCGCCAGCTTTGCCAGAATGGCAGTTCCGATCGCTACATTTCTGCTATCTACCACGTAAATGCTTTCCTCATGCTCTCTGGCAGCGATCATAGCACTCTGCCATGTTCCTGACAGCTTGGAAGAAAGTGTGATCACAACAGCGCTCTCCCCCGCTGCCGCAATTTTCTCAAATATATCACTGAAGTCTGCCGGTACTGCCTGGCTTGTCTTGGGAAGCACATCACTTTCGATCAGCTTCTGGTAAAATTCCTTCTTTTGGATCGTAACACCTTCAATATATTCCTCATCTCCAAAGCGGAGCGTTAAAGGGACGACTGTCAGTCTTTCTTTCACATCCTCTGTAATATCTGCTGTTGAATCTACAATAATATTTACTTTCTTATTCATGTTTTCACCTTTCTTCTGGGATCCCGTCCTTTGCAAGTATCCTGAGGTTTTCCACGATCCGGTCCAGTGCCTCATAAAAGATCTGTCTGTTTTCCTCTGTCAGATCCTTTCCGGCAATCTCCACAGCGATCCTGGCCCGCTCGCTCACATGTCTGGCGGCCTCCTGTCCTTCCTCTGTCAGCTTGAAGACACCTCCGTACAGCGTTTTTCCAACGCTCTCCTTTCGTACCAGTCCTTTCTTTTCCATCAGGGACATCATACGGGATACATCTGCCTTATCCTTGACACACAGTTCACACAGCCTGGGCGCTGTCAATCCTTCTGGAAACCGGTACATGGTCAGAAGATAGATGGAATGGGTTCCCTTCAGTCCGTATTTTTCCATTTCATCCCCGGTCAGCTTGTGCCAGTACCGTGAGATTTCTGACATTCCTACTGAGAAACGCTCAAATCTGTCTTCCATGGTTACCTCCTGTTTCCTTCTATAACGCAAAAGTTGACAAATCAACTTTTGTCATTATAATTCCATGATGTTGATTTGTCAACTTTTATCCAATTATCCTTTTATTCTTTTGCTGACCGTTTCCTAGCGCTCTTTTGTCAGATGCCAGATATCTCTGTTGTATTCTGCAATGGTTCTGTCAGATGAGAAGAATCCAGCCTTGGCGATGTTCACAAGCATCATCTTCTTCCACTTTGCTCTGTCTTCATAATCAGCGAACATTCTGTCCTTGGTTTCGATATAATCTTCCAGATCCAGTAATGTCATGAACCAGTCTTTGTTCAGAAGCTCATTGTAGAGCCTTGTCAGATTTTCCTTGTGGCCTGCTGCCAGTGCCTGCTTACCAACGATGAAATCAACAGCTTCTTTGATCACAGGGCTCTTCTCATAGTAGTCCTTGGAAACATAATCAGCCTTTTCATAGTGCCTTATAACGGTCTCAGAATCCTTACCAAAGATGTAAATATTGTCATCACCAACTAACTCGTGAATCTCTACGTTAGCACCGTCGGATGTACCAAGGGTTACTGCACCATTCAGCATGAACTTCATATTTCCGGTACCGGATGCTTCCTTACTTGCCAGTGAGATCTGCTCAGAAATATCACAGGCGGGGATCAGCCTCTCTGCATAGCTTACATTGTAATTCTCTACCATAAGAACTGTCATGTAAGGACTTACATCAGGATCATTGTTTACGATATCCTGCAGTACAAGGATCAGGTGGATGATATCCTGCGCAATGATATAAGCAGGAGCTGCCTTTGCACCAAAGATAAAGGTCATCGGTCTTGCCGGCTTCTTGCCCTTCTTGATCTCCAGATATTTGTGGATAATGTACAGTGCATTCATCTGCTGACGCTTATACTCATGCAGTCTCTTGACCTGGATATCAAATACGGAATCGGGATTTAAGGTAACACCCTCATTTTCCTTCACATAAGCTGCCAGCTTCTTCTTCTGGTCGTATTTGATCTCGGCAATACGATCCAGAACTGCCGGTGTATCCTTGAATTCAAGCAGCTTCTCCAGCTTGTCTGCATCCTTTTTGAAGCCATCTCCGATCGTTTCTGCAAGAAATCCTGCAAGCTCTCTGTTACATGATAAAAGCCATCTTCTGAAGGTGATACCATTGGTCTTATTATTGAACTTCTCAGGGTAAATCTTATAAAAAGCATTCAGCTCTGTCTCTTCCAGGATCTGGGTATGGATTGCAGCAACACCATTGACAGAGAATCCATAATGGATATCAATGCGTGCCATATGAACACGGCCATCCTTGTCAATGATCTGTACCCTTTCATCCTTATACTTTGCTGCTACTCTCTTATCCAGCTCCTTGATGTAAGGAACGAGCTGGGGAACTACCTTCTCCAGATATTTAAGCGGCCACTTCTCCAGTGCTTCTGCCAGGATCGTATGATTAGTGTATGCACAGGTTTTTCTTACAACCTCGATTGCCTCATCAATTGTAAATGCCTTCTCCTCAACAAGGATACGGATCAATTCCGGAATGATCATGGTCGGATGCGTATCGTTGATCTGGATGACTGCATGATCATACATCTTACGGAGATCAAACTTCTTCTCCTTCATCTCAGCCAGGATCAGCTGGGCTGCATTACTTACCATAAAATACTGCTGATAAATACGGAGCAGGTTTCCTGCCTCATCAGAATCATCCGGATAAAGGAACAGTGTCAGATTTTTCTCGATCGCTTCCTTATCAAACTGGATACCCTCCTTTACGAGGCTCTCATCCAGTGACTCGATATCAAACAGATGAAGCTTGTTTACACCGCTGTCATAGCCCGCTACATCAATATCATATAATCTGGAGGTTACTTTTTTCTTTCCAAAATAAACATCATAAGTAATATCTGTCTTAGTCAGCCAGGAATTCTCCTCGATCCAGGCATTTTTCTCTGCTGTCTGCAGCTTATCCTTAAATACCTGCTTAAACAGACCAAAATGATAATTAAGTCCGATTCCTTCTCCGGGAAGACCAAGAGTTGCAATAGAATCCAGGAAGCATGCCGCCAGTCTTCCAAGACCACCGTTTCCAAGAGACGGTTCCGGCTCCACTTCCTCGATCACGGACAGCTTCTTGCCATACTTTTCAAGAATATCGCTCATCTTATCATAAACGCCGAGATTGATCAGATTGTTGGAAAGTAATTTGCCGATCAGAAATTCTGCGGAAATGTAATATACTTTCTTTTCCCCTTCATTGCAATCAGATACTGCCATCAGTCTCTTTGTCAGAATTAATACCGCATAATAGGTTTCCTGATCTGTCAGAGCAGACAGTTCCTTGCCATACATCTCTTTTGCGATTTCCATTAACTGTTCTTCCAGATTCAGAACCAGAATATCCTTCTGTAAATTCGTTTGTGCTGCCATAACACCCTCCTGTTTATCTCATATAATTTTCTTGTTATTCTCTCATCAGCTGTTGCCTTGAAATACCCTGTTTTACTACGTTTCCCCCTGCTGACTGAGGTCAGTATATCATAGGAAAACGTTTTCCGCAAGTATTTCTTCAAATTCTATGCAATAATATCCTCATATTTCATCCTTACAAGGCTGTGCTTCATCACGATATTCCTGCCATAGCCACCATTCATAAGCTCCTGCAGCTCCTCCATGGCACTCTCAGATATACTGGCAAAATCCTGTCTTACCGTATTCATCTGCTTACCGACATAACCCATCAGGATGATCCCGTCAAAGCCGCATACGGGACGGAAAATGTCCATCTGGATCAATGCTTTCATGGCACCGATCGCCATCAGATCCGAAGCACATACAACTATATCCTTATTTTTCGCATACTTCAGCGTGATATTCCTTGCCTGAAGCTCCGAAAACTCTCCATTCCTTACCAGCATGGTCAGATTCTTTTCTTTTACAAGATCCTCCATGCCCCTGATCCTCTCATCCGTCACATAGCCATTCCGCTTCCCGGCAATATACAGGATCCTCTTACAGTTATTCTCCATGACAGTCTTGGCCGCCACCTCATACTGCGCCCTTCTGTGATCTACCCCGATACAGCTTGTACTGACATTGACAAAAGGCGCATCGATCACCACACACTTGAACTTGCCGGTCGAGATCAGACGGTGAAGCACCTTATCCTCTTTACTCATTCCATAAATAATGATCCCGGTGATACTCTGGGACTGCAGATATCTTGCCACCTCATCTGCCGTTTTATTCTGAAACATGAAGAAAAACAGTGTGATCACATCCAGGTTCAGCTCCATAGCCTTATTCAGGGCGCCTGAAATATACTGCATATCAATCTCATCGATCGCATTTGTCTTCATATTGCTGTTGATCAGAAGTGCCACTCTTCCCGCCTGCTTGGAGGAAAGCGCCGCTGCTACGGAATTGGGCACAAAGTTCAGTTCTTCCACCGCCTTATTTACCCGCTGCCTTGTCTCTTCACTGACATTGGGATATCCATTCAGCACCTTTGATACGGTAGAAATCGCAACCCCGGCGCGCTTTGCCACATCCTTAATTGATACCATAAATCCCTCTCAATCTTGAAAAATACCCTGTAACAATCAATCTTTTTTTCTTTTAAAAAGGGGCTGTCATCAGCCCCTTTTTATTACAGTGATTCTACAATCTTATTGATTGCCTTTACTACCTCTTCCTTATCAAAAGGCTTGGTAATAAACTCATCAGCACCATACTTGACAGCCTGGATCATCTTCTCTTTCTGACCCGCTGCTGTAATCATGATCACTCTTGCTTTTTCATTTTCATGTTTAATAAGCTGCAGTGCCTGGATACCATCTGTTACTGGCATAGTAATATCCATGGTCACAATATCCGGATGTAACTCCTTGTATTTCAGATACCCGTCATCTCCATTTACAGCCTCGGCTATGACCTCATGACCGTTCTCTTCAAGCAAACCCTTTAGTATTTTCCTGGATGTTCTGGAATCATCCACAACGAGTATTTTAGCCATCTTCCTTTTCCTCCTACTTCATTTCAATCTCATCACCGATGGCGATCATAAGATCGACACAGTCATTTTTAATATGAATTGGCAGGACAAGCATTTTTCTGCTTTCAAAGCCCTGAATTCCGTTCTTGAAGGAAGGGGGCATCAGTTCCAGAGAACTTCCGTCCTTACACTCGGAAACATACAATCCATTAATACAGTTCAATAATTCACCGATCGCATCCAGCGCATCCTCATCCACCGATGCGAACTTTTCCTGCCCAAATACAGAAGCAGTAAACTGAAGTGCATTGCCCTTACCACCTAGCGCACTGACAAATCCCTTCTCGCCCTCAACCTTCTGCAGGGCACCGTTTTCATCCTCTGTCTTCTGCATGATATAGGCTTTGTCTGGATATAGTCCAGTGTCTACCAGTCTCATCAGGGTACGGACTGCCGTCCCTGCAATTCCATAATACGCTTCACTGTCTACAGGAAGAAAAAGTGGAAGAATACTGTCTACATCATCACTCTTCAGGGCATCCATATCAGATGCCGTAAAATTGTTTTCGCACCGATAATCCAAAAGAATCTGTTCCAGCTGCTCAATCGTCATAAGCTGTTGATTTTCCATTGCCTGTGCAAAGGCAAGATAAGCATTTCCCTGCTTCTTCAGGAGGCTGTTGACCTGTCCTTCTGTCAGATAACCTTTTTCTACAGCAATATCGCCGAAGCGCCTGTCCATCACAGCCTGAAGCTGATTTACTCTGTCAGCCTCCTCCTGTGTCATCAGTCCTTCTGCTACTGCGATCAGTCCGAGCTTTACTCTTACTTTCTGCTGCTCATTCAGGATATCTCTGAACTGTTCTCCGGTAAGAAGTCCTTTCTCCATCAGATAATTCCCCACAATACTTGATACCACAGCGTAACCTCCTTATTTTCCCTCATTCGTATATTCTGCTCTTGCAGTGGCACTTGCTTTCTTATCTTTGTCCTTCTGTTCTACAAAATTATAACAGAATCCTTCTGTTAAAACAATGGTAAAAGAAAATGGAAAAGAAAAAAGGATCCCTTGTAAAAAGGATCCCCTGTAAAAATTATATATGAAGTCTCACGCTCTTCTTCCCGGACAGCTCTCTCGTACGTTCATCCGGCTGTCCAAATCCTATATAAATATCTGCCCCCAGACCTGTATGCACTGACCTGCCCTCTTCATCTACAACTGTAAATGATTTTGCCGGAATTTCCAGCGTCGCAGTCTTTTCTTCTCCTGGTGCAAATGCCACACGCTTAAACACAGCAAGCTTTGGATTAGGCACTTCATTGGCATCCTCTACCTGCACATAAGCCTGCAGTATATCCTCTGTGGGGACAGCTCCATAATTTACGGCCCTTACTTCAACAGATACACTCTGTTCTTTTGTCTGTACATAATCCACATCACTTATCAGCCTTACCTCCACAATCTGTGTATCTGCATAATTCAGGCCATATCCAAACGGATAAAGTGGTGCTTTTTCCACAAAGCGGTACGTCCGGTTTTTCATGGAATAATCGTCAAAATCAGGCATTCCCTGTAAATTGCGGTAAATAGTGATTGGCAATTTCCCGGAAGGGGATATCTCCCCAAACAGGATATCTGCAACGGCTTTTCCACCGCGTGCTCCCGGATACCACGTCTGAAGAACTGCGTTCGCCTTATCATCTGCCAGATTCAGATCCATGGCACTTCCTGCCATCATGCATACGATAAACGGAACCTCCATTTCCGCAATGATTTCCAGAAGTCTCTGCTGGGAAGGCGGCAGCATCAGATTCTGCTTATCCCCGGATGCATATTCATTACCGGTATCTCCTTCTTCTCCCTCAAGGCTTTCATCCAGTCCAAGACACAGGATAACAAGATCTGAATGCTCTGCAACTGTCATTGCCTCTGAGATACGGTCATCCTCTCTTGCCAGTTTTTCTACCTGATCTAAAAACAGATGACACCCTTCAGAATAAAGTACCCTGACATCATCTCCCACATAGTCCTGAATGCCTTCCAGCACGGTAACATATCTTGAAGCCGTACCATGATAATTGCCTATCAGAGCGGCTCTGGAATTGGCATTTGGACCAATCACTCCGATTGTTTTCAGTTTTTCCTTCTGTAAGGGCAGGATACCATCATTTTTCAGCAATACGACACTCTTATGTGCTGCCTCTACTGAAAGATCGATATGCTCCCTGCATTCAACAACCTCATACGGAATATGATCATATTCCGTCTCATCAAACATTCCAAGCAGAAATCTGGTTGTAAATAAGCGGACAGCCGCTCTCTGCAATAACTCTTTGGAAATCAGTCCCTCTTCATAGGCATTCAGGATTTTCTGGTAGGTGCAGCCACAATTGACATCACATCCCATCTCCAGTGCCAGCCTGACGCTTTCTTCCGGCCGGCTCGTCACCTTATGATGCTCATGAAAATCACGGATAGCCCAGCAGTCTGAAACATAATGTCCTTCAAATCCCCACTGTTTTCTCAGTACTTCTCCCATCAGATAACTATGTGCACAGCAGGGCTCTCCATTGGTCCTGTTGTACGCACCCATCACAGCCTCAACCTTACCTTCTTTGACACAGGCCTCGAACTGTGGAAGATAAGTCTCCCAGAGCTCCTTCATGGTGACCCTGGCGTCAAAAAAGTGGCGTTTATCCTCAGGTCCGGAATGTACAGCAAAATGCTTGGCACATGCTGCTGTGCGCATATATTCACCCTCTCCCTGCAGACCCCTGATAAATGCAACACCCAGTCTGGCAATCAGGACCGGATCTTCCCCATAGGTCTCATGTCCTCGTCCCCAGCGGGGATCACGGAAAAGATTGACATTGGGTGACCAGAGTGTGATTCCCTTATAAATATCCCGGTCTTCATGTTTTTCATTTTCATTGTATTTGGCTCTTGCCTCTGTAGAAATGGCAGTTCCGATCCGCTCCAGCAGCTCTTCATCAAAGGTTGCTCCAAGACCAATTGCCTGTGGAAAAACGGTAGCTGTGCCTGCTCTTGCAACACCGTGCAGGCCTTCATTCCACCAGTTGTATTCAGGAATATCCAGATGTGGAATTTCATCTGCATCAAAGCGCAGCTGTGATGCCAACTCCTCTACACTCATCTGCTCCACCAATTCAGTTGCCCGTCTGACTGCTTCCTGTCTGTTCATACCTTCCTCCATAAACTATTTTATCTGTTTATAACGATTATTTTACTATACCTGTGTTGTTATTTTCTAACTTTATATAACTTGTAAAAAAATATATTTTCTGATTTGATTATATTGGTTTCAGGCACGGTTAAACTATACATATATTGCCTGAAGATATACATATTTTGCTTTTTTGATATCTGTCTGATGTTCCGGATCCTAAATATCTGGATACCTACAAAGCTTTTGCATATTACAGAAAAATTGATTATAATATAGTTATTCTCAAATAATAGAAAAAAGGATGGATTCTATGCGATATAATATTGATCTTAACGAAGCAAATTATGTGCAGCCTGTCCGTGGATTTGTTGAAAGAAAAATGCAGGGCAAAAATACCGAACTGGTTGACTTTGTACCGGAATCCCATATACGAATCTGGTACAATGTACAGATGGAAGGATATCCGTCACATTATCATTCTGCAGTTGAAATAATCATCTGCATGCAGTCGGACTATGTTGTCATCGTCAACAATGAGCACTATACGTTACACCCTGGAGATATTCTGATCATTCCGCCACATGCCATTCATAAGCTTATCTGTACGGCTCCGGGTATACGTTTTATCTTTCTGGTCAATTTAGATCCCTATACATCATTTCAGGATTACAAGACCATGCAGCCGATATTTCTAAAAGCACATCTTATCTCGCCTGGTACATCCCGCCATTACGAGCTTCTGTACAATAATTTTGCCAAAATGATCGAAATTTATTTCCAAAATGATATTTTCTGGGAAACAGATATTTTTTCACTGTTTTTCAAGAATATTTCCATTTGTGCCAAGGAATACTTTGGGTCAAAAAATACATCCGGTGCCTCAATTTCCACGGATGTACAAAAAGAACATTATGACAAATTTTCCAAGCTGCTCATTTATATTGATGAGCACTACGCAGATGACCTCAATTTGGAGGATACCGCAGCCATAGTCGGATTCTCAAAATTCCATTTTTCAAGATTATTCAAGCAATATACGAACACCACTTTTTATGACTATCTGTGCAAAAAAAGAATTACCCGGGCGCAGGAGATGTTAGCTGAAAATATTCCGGTCACCTCCGTTGCTTATGAAACCGGTTTTAACACCCCTTCTGCTTTTTGCAGATGTTTCAAAAAGCACACCGGATATTCACCCTCTGAATTCCGGAGTAAAAGCGAGCAAACCAAAATTGAAGCGGACTTTCATTAAAAGTCCACTTCTTTTTTGGTATAAATATCACCCTTTGACACCACCAAGTGCAACACCTGCAATAATATATTTGGATAAAAGCAGATATACAGCAATCAGGGGCAGTACTGTCAGGGAAAGGCCTAAATATACAGAACCATATTCCGTCTTGTAAATATCTCCTCTTAACAGGCTGACCATGATCGGCATAGTATATTTTTTCTGATCCGTCAGAAGAACCAACGGTGTAAACAGACTGTTCCAGCTTGATACAAAGGAAAAAATAGCCTGTGTTGCAATTGCCGGTTTCATAATCGGCAGCACAATACGGTTAAAAATCATAAATTCCTTTGCACCATCAATACGCGCTGATTGTACAATTTCCATTGACAGTGTCGGCTGCAGATACTGTCTCATGAAAAAGACCATTGTAGGAGATGCGATTGCCGGTAATATCAGCATTGACAGATGATTTGTCATTCCAATCTTATATACCATCTGATAAAAACCAATTGTAGTAACCTGTGCCGGTATCATCATGACACACATGATAAAACTGAAAAACGGCTGCCGAAGCTTCCAGTCATAAGCTACCAGTGCATAGGCGGTCAGTGATGAGAAATATACAGCCAGCGCAGTGGAGCCGATGGAAATAATTAATGAGTTTCTAAATCCCACCGCCGGATTAAAGCTCTTTCCCAAAAGGATTTTCAGATTATTTAGCATATATCCGGAAGGCAGAAATGAAATCGCATGCTGCTGAATTTCCGTTGTGGATCGTGTTGAATTAATAAACATAACATAAAACGGCATAATACTGATGATCGCCAAAAGAATACATACAACATAAATAACAACTTTCAGCTTCCGATTTTCCTTATTTTTCAGCATCTGCATCCACCCCCTTGCCTGTTCCGGCGTCTGCCTGCGCTTTTTCTATCCGGGCCAGTTCTTTTTGTCTACGTTTGAACTTCTTCTCCATCTGCCTGTTCTGTCTGCGCAGCTCTGCCTCCTCCTTATCATCCAGAATCATAAACAGAATACCGGACAGAATGGCGATGATAACGAGCATGATCATACTTGCTGCTGCTGCCCTGTTATACATATAGCTTCCACTGAATGCCTGATTATAAATAAACACATTGGTAGTCAATGTTGCATTATCCGGTCCGCCAAGTAAAAACAGCTTCGGGATATCAAACATATTCAGTCCGCCAATCAAACTTGTAACAAGTGTAAACAGCAGGATTGTCTTAATATTTGGAAGTGTGACATACAAAAAGGTCTGTGTACGGTTAGCCCCATCCACTTCTGCAGACTCAAAGATTTCAGGACTGATACCAAGTACTCCGGAAATCAGGGTAATCATAGTATACCCATACCACATCCATGTCTGGATAAAGATGACAATGCCTCTTGCTACCGTCTTATTAATAAGCAGATTAACCGGTTTATCAACGATTTTGAGTGACACCAGAATATCATTTACCGGTCCCATCGGATAACCAAATAAGGCATTAAATAAGATTGCAATAGTTGCTGCTGTAATAATGTTTGGCATGTAGAAAATAACTTTAAAAAATCCCTGGCCAACAATTTTGCTTCGCTTATCTGTAAACCATGCTGTCAGCAAAAGTGCCAGCAGGATCTGCGGGATAAAGTTTAATACCCACATCACCACGGTATTGGATAATGCCTGCTTAAACGATGGATTTGCCAAAACTGTTTTGAAATTCCGGAACGGATCATCTTTCAGGAAATGGAAGCTGGTCATACCAAGACCTTTTAAATCCGTAAATCCAATAATAACGGTGTATACAATGGGATATAAAGTAAATAACAGGAATGCCACAGCAAAAGGGATACTAAAATAATATCCATATCTTGCATAGCTCAGCTTTTTGTTTTTCACTTTTCTCACCTTTCCTTCCTGCTCATTTTTGTTTTAATGGTATTATTTCTATACTGATATAAGAAAAGCAGGGCGAACAGGAAAGTGTCCGCCCTGCTTGTTTTTGCTGGTATATGCAGTTTAAAGAAATTACTGCATTAATTGCTTACTCAACAATTACATCCAGGTTATCAGCTACCTGCTGTTTAAAGTCAGCAATTGCCTGATCACGTGATTTCTCACCTGCTGTATACTGACGAACCTGGTCTCTCCAGTATGTGTTAATTGTTTCATCATACTGTGTCAGGTTTGTTCCTTTTGCATATGCATTTGCAGGAACAAATGCATCAAACATATTCTGTCCACCCAGGAAATCCAGTTCACCATTTGATTTGGACATTACTACACCGGATGCTACAGAGTCTTTTGTACCGCCTTCTCCGTTCAGTGTACCATTAGCCCATTTATACTGAAGACTATCTTCAGATGTGTCCAGTGTGATCCATTTGATGATCTCACCTACCGCATCAGCTTTTTCTGTATTCTTATTAGCAAGTATCCAGGTACCACCCCAGAAGAAACCAATCGGAGGTGTGCAGACAGCCCAGTCACCATATGTACCTTCACCAACTTTTTCTCCGCCACAGTTGGGTGCTAATGTATAATTGATCAGCCATGCCGGTCCGAAGAAGCCAAAGATAGGCTGTTCGCCTTCTCCCTTCATATCAGCAAACCATGCATCCTGCCAGTCCTGTGTATCGTTGTGGTAGCCATTATCTTTTAATTCCTTGGAAAGATCCAGGAACTCTTCTCTCTTAGGATCAATATTTAATTTGCCGTCTACAATCCATCCCTGATCTGAACTGTTTTCCACTGCATGCCAAATATCTCCATCACCGGATACAATACCATACCCCTTAGCTTTCAGTTCTGCGGCTGCATCAAAGAATTTGTCCCATCCAGGACCAACCTTATCCTGGATAACAGCCGGATCATCCGTTCCCCATACATCCTTTGCGATAGAACGGCGGTAAATAAATGCACCACCTGTTGCCTGATATCCCAGACCAACAACCTTTCCATCAGGGTTTGTTCCGATGTCTACTGTGTACTGTGCAATATCTGCATCCTTAATGGCCTGATCCACATCAATGCCAAGATCTTCATAAGGAGCTGCATACTGTGCTGCATCACCCTGTGTATATTTTAATACGAATGCAGCTTCTGCACAGTAAATATCCGGAGCATCAGAGCCACCTGATGCAAGTGCCTGGTCAAGTGCTGGCTGATATGCACCATCTGTAGTAGCAATAATTGTTGTATTGATTTCATAGCCAAAATCCGGATGTGCTTCTATATACTTTTCAATCATGCCGGGAACCTCATCTGTAAATGCCCATACATTGATCACTTTATCCGCATCCGCATCACTCTTTTTTCCGGTGTCTTCTGCAGCTGCTGTGGCAGTGCTGTCGGATGAAGCACTATCGGTAGAATCTGCAGAACCAGTAGAAGCGTTAGATCCACAGCCAACCAAAAGACTTGAGATCATACAAGCACATAAAATACTAGCAATTAACTTTTTCATGTTCATACCTCTCCTTCTCTTTTACATAATTGATTTGTAACTATCTGTTCTTCCAAACTTCGGCCTCGTTGAAGATTAACATAATTTCATTATACAATTTCACTCTGCATATACTTTTCATTTTTTGCTTTTCATTTGTCAATTATTGCTAATATTCCATTTTTTTATTTTGTTCTTTTGTTAATCATGTATAATGACAATAACTTGTTATTGCCACATTTACCATATGCAGATCCGGCCTGCGCCTTTTTATATCAGCTTAATGTGCCCGCACGCCACATCCTGCATTTATCATGATTCATTTAGATAAAAGAAAGGACACGCTGTCATGAATAAATTTTTCTGCCCTGAAAATCCGGTAATACGCTTTTTATCCTGTTTTTGTGATCTGATGTTTACCAATGCCCTGTTTATTATCAGCAGTATTCCGATTGTGACCATCGGTGCCTCCATCACGGCAATGTACCATGTGATGTTTCAATTGCAGGATGGAACCGAATCCTACATATACAAAATGTTTTTTAAATCCTTTAAACGCA
Organism: Suilimivivens sp.; assembly: GCF_037359455.1. Taxonomy (NCBI): domain Bacteria; kingdom Bacillati; phylum Bacillota; class Clostridia; order Lachnospirales; family Lachnospiraceae; genus Suilimivivens; species Suilimivivens sp. The sequence continues at coordinate 3,240 of NZ_JAXXXI010000034.1, read as the reverse complement.
ATTTCAGACAGTCTACCTGTATCTGGATTCCCTTTCTTCTGCTCACGGCTTTTTTTACCGGTGATCTTTACATAATATATCATGTAATTGATCCATCCTATTCCTGGATACAGTTTCCAGTCTGGTTTCTGCTGATCATGGTATTCTGCATCCAGGTATATGCATTCCCTCAAATTGCCAGATTTGATACCGGATTGCACCGCCTGCTCTGCAATTCTGCACTGTTAGCAGTAGGTAATTTCCCGACCACGGTTTTCTTTATCGTTGTTCCAATTGGCATCCTGCATTTTTCAGCCCAGAGCGGTAAACGGCTTGTGGTAACCGGCAGTCTTCTTTTATTTTTTGGTTTTGCAGCATTTGCCTATATTTATACCTTGTTTTTTAACCGTATTTTTGACCGTTGCATAACAAAAGGTGCAGACAATACCTAGTCTGCACCTTTTGGTGTATATGTTTCATAGAAATCCCTTATAAATCATGCGGAATATGGGACTTGAACCCATACGCCTCTCGGCACAAGAACCTAAATCTTGCATGTCTGCCAATTCCATCAATTCCGCTTAGAAATGCCTATTCAGTATACCATATCCAGGCATCTCTGTTCAATCCTTTTTTTTCATAAGCTTATGACCTGAAAAGCACCTGCCGCCTTTTCCTGCGTTATCCTGCAAAAGACACAGCACAGTATGCCACATAAATAGCAAGCAGCAGGATGCCCTGGATCCTGGAGGATTTCTTCCTGATCAGGATCGGTATAAGGAGCACTGCCATGACGCAAAAGGCAAGCGGCATGTCTACCCGGATCGTGGACTGCTCTACTGGGATCCCCGCAATTGCTGCAGGAATTCCGATCACAAGAAGCATGTTCAGGATATTGGCCCCAATGATATTGCCAAGTCCCACATTTCCATATCCCTTTATGATAGAAACCACAGAAGTTACAAACTCCGGCAGGGATGTTCCAAGTGCGATGAAGGTAACAGCTATCACTCTCTCAGGAACACCAAGTGCCTCTGCGATCAGAATTCCATTGTCAACAAGAAGATTGGCTCCCACATACAGAAGCCCGGCACATACTACCAGGATCAGAAGCTGCTTCCAGACAACAACATTTTCTTCTGCTGCTCCTTCTTCTGCCCCCTCCCCTTCTGCTCCGGCTCTTCTGATATTCAGGTAAGCATATACTGCAAACAAAAGCAGCAGTACGATTCCGGCCGGTCTGTTGAACTGCTCTGTCAGATATGCGTAAATATTCATCGCAAGCAGCACGGCAAAGAAAAAGATACTCCGCCATCTGATCGAGGCCGCCCCGATCTTCTTTGATGGACGGATCGTCTGGGTAAGTCCTGCGATCAGTGATGTATTACAGATGATGGATCCAAAAGCATTTCCTGTTGCAATTGCTGCAGACCCGTCAAAGGCCGCTGTTGTAGACACCAGCACCTCCGGCAGCGTTGTTCCGATGCTCACGATGGTTGCCCCGACTACGATCTGAGGGATCCCCATCTTCTTTGCAATGGCAACTGCCGCATCCACCAGTCTGTCTCCGCCAAGGCAGATCAGTATAAGTCCTGTAATAAATAAAATAACAATCTTAATCATCTTCTTTTCCTTCCTTTGTAATATGTTCATCTCCAATATGATCGATAATATTCCTGTTGATCCTGAGCAGGAAGAATATGGTAAGCAGAAGTGATACCACCTCTGCGATGGGGAATGCCCACCATACAGCATTAATATTCCCTGTCCTCGACAGAAGATACGCTACCGGCAGCAGCACGATCAGCTGTCTTGCAATAGAAACGATCATGCTGTATACACCATTTCCAAGTGCCTGGAATACCGATCCAGTAACAATACAGAAGCCTGCGAAAGCAAAGCTTAAGCTGATTGTACGAAGTGCTGGTACCCCAATAGCAAGCATAGTCTCTGAAGCATCAAACATCATAAAAAGCTGGCTTGGGAAAATCTGGAATACCACAATTCCCACGGCCATGATCGCTACGGCATACATAATACTGAGCTTCATGGTCTTTGTCAGCCTGTCCTTCTTACCGGCACCATAATTATAGGCTATGATCGGTACCATGCCATTGTTAAGTCCGAACACCGGCATGAAAATAAAGCTCTGTAGTTTAAAGTATACCCCAAATACCGCAGCAGCAGTAGAGGAAAATACCATCAGGATCCGATTCATTCCATAAGTCATGACCGATCCGATCGCCTGCATGATAATAGAAGGAATTCCTACCGCATAAATCGTTCCGATAATTTTGACATCCGGTTTAAATGCACGGAAATCCAGATGGATCTCCCTATTCTTCTTCTGATTAATGATAAAAGCCAGAACTGCAGCCACGATCTGTCCAATTACCGTAGCCACAGCTGCACCGGCTACGCCCATTGCAGGCAGTCCGAAATACCCGAAAATCAGGATCGGATCCAGAATGATATTAATGATCGCACCGGTTCCCTGGGTGAACATGGTAAATATTGTTTTTCCCGTTGACTGCAGCAGTCTTTCAAAAATAAACTGTGCATACATACCCAAAGAAAAGCAGCATACCACTGTCAGATATTCATATCCATAAGCAAAGATCTCCTGATCTGTCGTCTGTCCCGCATAAAAGGGTTTCACCACTGTCAGTCCTACAATAAGAAAAAGCAGATAGCTGAGTGCTGCAAGAAATACCCCATTCTCCGCTACCTTATTTGCTCTCTCTGTATTCTTCTCTCCAAGAGACTTGGAAAGAAGCGCATTAACACCAACACCGGTTCCTGTTCCTACTGCGATCATCAGCGACTGGATCGGGAATGCCAGTGACACTGCTGTCAGCGCGTTTTCATTGATCCTTGATACAAAAATACTGTCTACTACATTATAAAGAGCCTGTACCAGCATAGATATCATCATCGGCAGGGACATCTCGATCAGCAGCCTGTTGACCGGCATGACACCCATTTTATTTTCTTCTGATTTCAAATTTTCTTCCATAACCTCGTTCCTTTCTGTCAATGTATACTATTATATATAGTGATCCTCCGATTTCGCAATACCTCTCTCCAAAATTTCTGCAAAAAAATGAAAGAAATTTGTTGACAGACCTTTATCTATCGAATATAATATATCTTGCGTTGTGTGAGGCGCAAGGGTAAGACCAGCGGGGTGTGGCTCAGCTTGGCTAGAGCACCTGGTTTGGGACCAGGGGGTCGCAGGTTCGAATCCTGTCACCCCGATTT
>NZ_JAXXXI010000033.1:0-1292 GCF_037359455.1 Suilimivivens sp. | reverse complement strand
CCAACTGGAAGATGAAATCTACACAGAGCTGGAGCGGATCCCACCTTCCTACAAGGCGGTAGAGCATCATGTGGGAGTTTATGCCAGCAATGGAAATGGCAGCAGAATCATGAGAGGCAAAGCACCAAGCCGACTCCTGAACCATAGCATTCTCACGCCTTCTCTTGCCGCATCCATTTTTACGGCAAAGTATATCAATGCAGTACCTCTTAACCGGATATCGGAAGGGTATGGTTATGACGGACTTAACATATCCCGTCAGGTCATGGCCGGATGGATGATACGGTTAAGTGATTACTACCTTGACAGCGTTCATCAGATGATGAAGGATGAATTAAAGAAAGCTCCTCTTATTCATTGCGATGAATCGCCCTTTACCATGTCTGGAGAAAAAGATGCAAATGATCCGCAGAGCAAGGATTACATGTGGGTCTATCATTCCCCAGGAATACAGGATTCCCAAAAGATATATCTGTATGAATATGATAATGGTTCCAGATCTGCGGCAGTGATAGACAGATATCTGGAAGGATACAAAGGAATCCTTGTTTCAGACGGATATGCTTCCTACCACACCCTGGACAGAAAGCATGACGACCTGAAAGTTGCCGGTTGCTGGGTTCACTGCAAACGAAAATATGCAGAAATCGTGAAAACAGCAAAAAAAGGAGCTGCATTATCCCCGGCACAGCAGATCGCCAGAGAGGCTGCGGAAAGAATTGCCGTTATTTTCCATACGGACAATCTCAGCAAGGGCAAATCGTCACAGGAGATTCTTGATAACAGACAGCAATCAGTAAAACCACTGGTTGATGCTTTCTTTGCGTGGGTAAAAGATATCCTGAACAATAAGGTCATATCCTCAACTGACCTGAAGAAGGCACTGACCTATTCTGTGAACCAGGAAAAATATCTTCGAGTCTTTCTGGAATCAGCGATTATTCCGCTGGATAATAATGACGCGGAACGCAGCATCAAAAAATTCTGTGTGGGGAAACACAGCTGGCACATCATAGATTCCAAGAAAGGAGCAAAGGCAAGTGCATTCCTGTATTCTATCGCAGAAACAGCGAAAGCCAATGGGCTGAATCCTTTTGAGTATTTTAAGTTCTTGATGGAACAATTGAAAGAATATCCCCGGAATGATGTTCCAGAGGAAGACCTGAAGAAACTTATGCCATGGTCGGAAACGCTTCCTGACTGCTGCAAACAACGGAAGAAACAGAGTTAAAAATGCCATCTGATTTCAGGTGGCATTCATTTTTAGTTAGTGCGGGTTATTTACCTGATAC
>NZ_JAXXXI010000032.1:0-33059 GCF_037359455.1 Suilimivivens sp. | reverse complement strand
TCACTAACCATGACAAAATCATGATTAAGAAGTCACTTAGAGCATATATCACCCGGTCTCTTTTTATGATTCATGTACATAATTTTCTTCTATGGCAGCAGCTTCCTTTTTCACAGGCCTGCCATCCGGTCCTTCGTATCTTCTGCCCCAGCCGGTAAAGACTGCCACGCAGAATACTACAAACAGGAAAATACAATGCAGTGTAGATATTGCAATGGATACAGGACTGATCACAGAAATAAAATCATATTCTGCCGCTGCGCTTTCCACACATGATACTGCAATAAAGATAAAGGAGCTTGTTACCGGAATAATAACCGGCAGCGTACTTGCAAAACCATCCAACAGATTTGCTCTTCTGTATGGATGAAGTCCCTTGGACTTTCCAATCTCATCAGCGATAGGGCCAAACATGATAATAGCCGGGCCATTGGCAGAACCAAGGCAGATAGATGTCAGCATGATGCCAATTCCCATGATAATTTCAGAACCGACAACTGTTTTGTTCAGCTTACTGTTTACCAGCTTCTCAATGATCTTTTCCATGGTGCCGCTTTCATTCAGGACACCGATCACCCCTGCTACTGCATACAGATAACCAACTGTTCCCAGCATGTTCTTGATACCATCAATACAGAAGCCTGAAAGAGCGCCGTCCTGCATACTGATCACATCCCCGGGAACCAATGTTCCGGAAATAATACCAATGATGCTTCCTGAGATGATGCCCCAGGTAGATGCTACGAAAATGTTCTGTGTCTTCACTGCAATTGTCAGAAGGATCACAACAGGGATCAGCATGATCAGACCTTTCGGATCGCTGTACTGACTGAGCAGCTCTGCTGCCTGCTCACTGGTGCTTCCGCTTCCTCCAAAAAGTGCAAAGCAGACAACTGCCAACGCACCTGCAACCAGTGCATATTTCATACGGGAAGCAACAACACCGCCAATATCTGCACAGCCCTTTTTTCGGGTGTATGCCTGTGAAGAAGCAGAAGCGATCGTAGTATCAGAAATCGGTGCCACATTATCACCGAAGATCGCACCACTTAAGATAGCGCCTGCCAGCATCACCGGATTAGCTCCAAGCAGAATACCTGAGGGATATAAAATAGGAAATCCCGTAAACAATGTTCCTATGGATGTACCTGTAGAAGTAGAAAGCAGGCAGGTTGCAATGAAAGAAAATGCTACGAAAGCGCCGCCCTTCAGCCCCATCTGCTCACCGATCCATACAAAGCCTTCTGCAACCCCGGCTCTTGTCATCATCTTGCCAAATATTCCGACTACCAGAAGGATCAGTGCCAGTGTGTTCATCATTTCAGAAGACATGCCCTTTACAACTGCATTCCAGTAATCACCCTTTTTCTTCGCCAGAAGGCTTCCCACAATCAGGGAAACAAAGCCTCCCATGCAGATCGCTTCCATCTCAAAATCCTTATATATGACAAAGAATAAGATACAGAAAAATACAAATGCAATCAATGGTGCTAAAGACAGATAATTTGTTCCATAAAATTCAAGTGTGTGTTTTTCTTTTTTTTCCATAATTATTTGCTCCCTTCATTTAGCTTTCTTTGCGACGCAAAAAAGACGCTTATCCTTTGAAGATAAACGCCTTTGTTTTTCTCTGATCATTACAATACAGGATTTCTTTCCCAAAAAATGTAAAGTACTTTACATCTCAAAATATTTTTTCTTTTTATCATAAAGCTGTCACAAAACCATGTTATAATTCCAATATAAAAATAACAGGAGATCTTACTTATGATACAGACACCAGCCTCCGGGCAGGAAGAACAGCCTCAGCTTTTGCAGGCTTCTCCCTGGCTTTCTGAAAACACCGATTATGATAAACAGTTTTTTCATCTTATCCTGCCCATACCTATAAGAAGGGACACATTTTTTACAGCCAGGAGGAAAACTCTGATTATGTGTATCTTCTCTGTGAGGGACGGGTATGTCTTTCCATTGACAATCCAAATGGTGATGCCAAGGATATTTTCATTGCCGATAAGGGTTTTATCTTTGGCAAGCTTTCCGCTCTTGACTGCATGCCAAACTGCTGCTATGCGATTGGTGTTTCCGACACCATCATCGTCAAGCTGATCCCAAAGAGCCATTTCACAGATCTTCTGAATACAGACATCCATTTCTGTCAGTATGTCATGACCATGCTCACCAAAACTGTCCGCACCCTGATCTCACAGATCAGGCTGATCACCTTTGGCAGCTCCAGGGCAAGGGTTGGCTATGCCCTTTATCATCTTGTCAACCAATATTCCACTCCCTATAAGGAAGGGCGGCTGATCAACATCACCTTTACCCATCAGGAAATCGGCGAACTGATCGGTCTTTCCAGAGTGTCCGTTTCCAATATTCTTTCCCAGATGGTCAAGCAGGGCATTCTGAAAAAGAAGGAAGGCTATTACTATGTAAAGGACATCGAAGCCATTTACCGCTGTGTACTGGATGACCTGTGACGGATTTTTCTGTTTGTAAAGCAGTTAACATTTTTTCTTTTTCCTCTGTGCTATAAATACGTTAACATCAAAAGACACAAGGAGGAAAACATTATGATTAAAGATTTGGTCAGTGATTTTGTCAGACAGGCACCGCCTTATAACTTCGGTCTTGGAGAGCCGGTAAAAAGTCTCCGTCCTGGAATTACCGAAATTTATGAAATGAACAAGAATGAAAACCCCTTTGGTATCTCACCTCTGGCTGCAGCCGAGATGAAAAAACAGGTTGATATCTCTAACCGGTATCCTGATATCAAAGCCGCAAGCCTCTGTAAGAAGTTAGCTGCCCTGCATGGACTGAAGCCTGAAAATGTACTGGTTACCCAGGGTGCTACCTCCGCTCTTGGCTTTATCGGTGAAATCCTGATCCGTGAGGGTGTAGAAGCGATCGTTACTTCCCCTACCTATCCCAACTACTACAACATTATCAAAAAGAACCGTGGCACACTGGTGGATATCCCCATGGGTGATGATTATGTTCCTGATTTCAAGGCTATCTCCGATGCGATCACAGACAAAACCAGAGTTATTTTCCTCTGTAACCCCAATAACCCCACAGGAACCATCTGCAAGGATACCGATCTGATCGACTTCATGAATTCCCTTCCTTCCCATGTGGTTCTCGTTGTAGATGAAGCCTATTTTGATTTTATCGAGGATCCTTCCTATAAGAGCATGATCTCCCAGATCGCAGATGACAGAAACCTGATCGTGATCCGTACCTTCTCCAAGATCTATGGTATGGCAGGTGCCAGAATCGGTTATATCCTTTCCAATCCTGAGATCATCGGCTATCTTGGTATCACAGCTACCGGATTCTGCTGCAACAGAGTCGGTCTTCTTGGCGCAGAAGCTGCCCTTGATGATCAGGGCTTTATTAAGATGACTATTGAAAACAACAGAAAATGCCGGGAATACCTGACAAAGGAAATGGAGAACATGGGCTTTCGTGTATGGCCTTCTTCCTCCAACTTCATCTTCTTTAAGCCTTCTATCCCACCCCGTGAATTTGCGGCTGAACTGATGAGCTTTGGTATCCACATCCGTGGTGACTTCGCACAGGCCCGTATTTCCATCGGAACCATGCAGCAATGCCAGACTGCAGCTGCTGCCATGAAGCAGATCTTAAAGGAGTATCAGGAAAAAGCATAAGTGCTCCCTGCAGGAAAAATAAATCAGGGCTTCTGAAGTGGATCACACTTTGGAAGCCCTGATTTTCTGTCTCTGTTTTATACTCTTTTATGCCCGGATGCTCTTTACGATCTCCATATAAGCTTCTGTCATGACATTCAGATCACCATTCACGGTCACACTGTCAAAGCCCTGCTCCAGTCGGAGCCTTGCTGTTTCCTTATTCGGTGCAAAGATAAATACCGGCTTATTCTTTTCATGGCATACCGTAAGCACTTTCGTAATAGCTTCCTTGAATTCTGGTCTGTCAAACTGTGCCGGGATTCCCATGGCAAGGGAAAGATCAAAGGGTCCGATAAAAATACCACTGATTCCTTCTACTGATACAATGTTTTCAATGTCTGCCAGGCATTCCAGCGTCTCACACTGAGGGATCAGCATTGTCTCTTCATTGGTCTTTCTGGTATATTCCAGAATACCGTTTGCAAAGGCATCTCCATATCCAAACTCGCAGACTCTGGTAGGACAGAAGCCTCTGCTTCCCAGTGGTGTATACTTGCCATATTCCACAATTTTTTCTGCTTCCTCCCTGGTCTTTAGACCGGGAATGATGATACCCTCTGCTCCCACATCCAGGTGCTTTAAAATATTGGCTCTGCTGATCTCCGGTATTCTGACAAGGGGAGAAATCCCCTTCAGCTTCGCCATTCTGATACAATCCGCTGCCTCTGCAAGGCCAAAGGGACTGTGCTCCAGATCTACGATAAAGTAATCCATTCCTGCGATCGCCACACACTCTGCCGCCGTCTGGGATCCCAGATTCAAAAAGGTTCCTATGGGCTTTTCACCGTTTTTCAGTCTGTCTGATATTAATTTCATAGATGAACTCCTCTCCATTGTCAAACTGACAATCTTTTTCTTGTCCCTTATTATACTCACAGGCATCCCTCCTGCCTGTTAAGGGCTTTACAAAATCAGATTTATTTCAGTTCTGTGATCCCCCTTGTAAGCAGCAATATCTCCTGTACCGACTGGATGAATTCCTCTGCCACATGTGACAAGGTATGGTTTCTCTTCCATATAAGAGCATAGGAGGCATGTGCATCCGGATGATCCACCTGCCGCACGCACACATCCCTGTCCTGGATCAGTGCAGAGATGGATGCAGGATAAATGGAGATCCCAACTCCATGCAGACTCAGCTCATAGGCATTCATCATATGGGCTACCCGTCCACGGATCACCGGCATCTGTCCCGTCTTCTCAAACCATTTGTCAATTTCCCCTTTTCTGGACTCTCTGGAAGGAATCAGCAGATCATAGGGCAGAAGCTCTTTCGGCTTTACGGGCGCATTTTCCTCTGAGTACAGCAGGTGCCCCTTCGGGATCACTGCCACCCACGGTTCCTCATATACGGGAAGCACATGAAATTCTTCCGTATTGTAAGGAGCTGTGATCATGGCGATCTCACAAAGTCCCTTCGCTACCCGGCTGTTCACATCATCCGTATTCCCATTCCAGAGATTATACTGTACATGTGGGTGCTTCTTCTGGAAGGTGGCGATCCATTCTGCAAAGAGCCTCGGTCCACAGCCTTCCACGGAAGCAATATAAAGGGTTCCCTGCAGTCCCTCCTTCATCTCCTTCAATTCTTCCTCAGACCGGTTCACCAGATCCAGAATCTGGGAAGCATACTGCAGAAACAGCTCGCCCTCCTCTGTCAGCGTAACCTTATGCGGCGACCTGATAAAAAGGGGTGTTCCCAGCTCAGCCTCCAGATCCTGGATCTGCCGGCTCAAGGGCGGCTGTGCAATCGCCAGCTTCTCTGCCGCTTTCGTAAAGTTCTTTTCTTCTGCTACCGCCTTAAAATATCTGATGTGTCTTAACTCCATATCTGTTCCCTCTTCATCTGTCCTCCGGATTTTGCAATACCTTTTAAGTATTATAATATATTTATTATATGTATTTCACATTATAAAAGCAATATGTTACATTATAATCATCAAAAGGAAGTCAGGCCTGATTCCCATAAGGAAACTTGAAAAGCAGTTATTCACTTGTCACAGAAAGGGTATGGTGGAAACTATGAAAAAGATTATTGAGAAAATTAATGAGTTTTGTTCTGAGTATTATAAGAGCTTCGCTGAAAGAATCTAACCGATGCACACTATCTCCCAAATGAATATAGTACATAATAAAAGGAGCCGCTGACCTTGTGAATGATCCACAAAATGCCAGAGGCTCCTTTTATAACTTCATAAATCCTATTTCAGTACTTTCCTGATCTGCTGATCCGTCGCAATGGGATATATCTCATGTATATGGTTCACGATCCGGTTCCAGGATTCCTGTGGATCCTCCCGGTAGCAGGATGTCACGTAGTCATATCCAAAAATATGCTCTATAGATGAATATACCGCCACGTCCCAGCCATATGCCATTCCCTTTTTATTCACACGCTTTCTGAAATCACAGTTGCAGAGATACATCTGCATCATAAGGGAAGCGATCGCTCCATCAAAGCCCTTCTCCCCGTCCTTTCCAAAGCCTGCCTGCTTCTTCAGGACGCTGGAAAAGATCTCGGCATCTTCCTTGTCTTCCATAAAATTATCCATGATCTTCTTGTGCTTATTTGGAGCTTTCCCATCCTCATAAAGAGCATCAAAGTCATAACCATCCCTGCGGTAGTTGGCAAATACAGGCAGCCACTGTCTGGAAATAAAGCCTGCCTTTTTATCAAAAAACTTGCCATAGACGATATCATGCTTTCTGGCAATGATGGCTCTCCACATCCATGGATCTCTTTCCGGATCATCGCACCACCAGTATTCCGGCACAGTTCTCTCCTCAAGGGAAAAACCCGGAATCTCATTTTTAAACAGCGGCAGAAATCCGACTTCATTAATATATATAGCTGCTTCTTCCACTGTATGGATACACTCCGGATCATCCCAGTCCACACCGTACATGATCCACTGTCCTGCTTCGTTTCCCATGATTTCTCCTCTCCTGTCTGCTATACCTTGAAAACACTGAATTCATTTTCGTCCGGTCTTTCATTACCAATACAATTTCTCTGAAGTGATAGCAGATAACAGGTCGGCAGGTCTTTCCAAAAAATAATCTGCTTTTATGTGCTTATTATGGCTGCCCCATACTGCCAAAGCGAAATCAATTCCCGCATTTTCCGCACATTTACTGTCATATTTGCTGTCTCCGATATAAAGCACTTTACTATGATCTGTTTTTGATAATTCCACATATTTCAAAATTGGTGCGGCACTGAGTTTATGTTCCTGTGTATCGTCTGCACATATGATCGTTTTGAAATAATGACTGATACCAAACGGACAAAAATCATGTATAAATTCTTCCCTTGTCTTTGATGTGACAATCCCCATTTCATAATCCAGGCTTAGAAGATTTTTCAATAATTCACTGATTCCGTCAAATACTTTAATAGTATTTGTATAGTTATGCATATTTTTATCCCATAATTCTAACGCATAGGAAATGTCTTTTATCTCAAGTTTTTTCAAAGCGTCTGTCCCTGTAATCCCTAACGCAAATCTTAGTTCAGAGCATGGCATCTCTCTCCCGGACAATCCCTTTATAGTTTCCTGTAAAGAATGTAACACAGCATACTCCGTATCAATCAGAGTACCGTCAATATCAAAAACAATATGCTTATATTTCATGTTGTCACCTTATCTCCATAATCAGAAAAATAATATTTCGCGTTAATTTCCTTATCATGTAACTGAGCCACTATACTTAAAGATTTCTTTTATCTTCCGCTATATTCATTGTAACAGATTGCTTCTTAAGGTCAGATGTGCCGCATTCATATCTGAGCCTGCTTGTAGCTGCCGGTACTCCACAGGCATTGCAGAACTCTTTATATTCTGCAGTCTTGCCCTTTATCTTTGCTCTAACCTCCGTAGGGATGCACCTTCGAATCATACATAATGATTATACGCGCAGTTATATCCATAAAGTCCCAGGGGATCATTGGCTTTGTATACTTCCTTAATGCAACATGAAACACACCACAAAAAAGAAAAACCCCAGTAAATACTGAGGTTTTCTTATGCGGAAGATGGGACTTGAACCCACACGAGCGCAATGCTCACAAGATCCTTAGTCTTGCTCGTCTGCCAGTTCCGACACTTCCGCTTGACTCACGTCACAAATGGTATAATATCATCCTCTGCGGGTTTCGTCAATAGCTTTTTAAAATTTTTTTATTTTTTTGAAAAGTTTTATTTATTCCAAAATCTTACTTGTTCTTTCTTTCATTCACAGCCTTCTTCAATTCTTCCAGAGCCTCATTAAATTTTCTGGAATACATACCAGGATTTCCCTTGATGAGGCTTCTCTGATAGAAATCCTTCAGGCGGTCAAACTGCAGACGATGCTCCTTTTCAACCAGATACTTACTGCGAAGCTCTGCAAGCTCATCCTTCACATTGTCCATAAAGGCTCCAGGATTTGTGGTAAGATGTTCCCTGACCTTTGAAAACCTCTCCTCCAGATTCTCCATCCACTCATCAGCGCGTTCTTCTCTCTCCAGCTTTCTGGTTTCTCTCTCATCATTTGCCACTGCGATCAGCACATCCAGACGCTTCTGGATCTTCTCCATTTCAGCTCTTGCCTTATCCAGTCCGATCAGGACATCTCTCAGATCCATAGCAGCCTTGAAGGAAAGTGTGAAATCAGCCACAATATAAACCGACAGCACTACCGTCAGGATCGTCAGTATATTATAGGGAATGGATAACACAAGCTTTTCTACTCCCTTATGCAGGAACTGCGTCATAAAGATCGTCAGGAATCCCCACGCTATGGTCGAGGAAAGACAGATATGTCCCTTATAATTAAACTTCTGGTTAGAGTAGTCCCAGTATCTGACTTTAAAAAGTGCCTCCATTGTCATGCCTGTCACCAGTTCAAGAAGCGTTGCTCCCACGCAGCCAGCCAGATAAGTCAGGATAAGGTTATCCTGAAACGGCATGGAAACTACAAGCATCATGATCGCACCGCTTCCATAAATAGGAAGGAAAGGGCCTCTCATAAAACCTCTGTTCACCAAATGCCTGCTTTTGATGGAAACATAGGTTGATTCAAAAACCCATCCAAAGAAACAGTAAAAATAGAAGAAAAATAACCACTGTATGGCAGTATAATGGTACATATCCTTGTCTCCCTCTCATTTTCTCAGGTAAAGCTGATCACCGGCTCCTTAGGCTGCCTTGTCTGCTCTACGCTGATGGCATGCAGCACCGGTCCTTCTCCCTCATAATCGGAGAAATATTCCTTCTCTACTCTGGCTGTCACCTTGACCCACTGCTTTTCTGTCAGGGTATCTGCCTTGTCATATTTGCAGGCAAAGCCAAGAAATGCCATATCCTCTGCACAGCAGGTCATCGCCATTCTTCCCGGGATAAAGTATCCTTTGGGAAAATCCTTTGGCCTTACTACCATGCCCACAAACTGAATAGTCTTTCCAATATAACGATCCAGATTATCAAGGGAATCCAGATACCAGATACCGTAACCTTCATTATCCAGCTCAATGATCGGTGCATCCAGTTTGTAGGGCAGATCATCTTCAAAAATCTGATTGACTTCCCCATTGGCATCCTCAAAGATGATATCTGCCTGCTGATTGATTGCCTTTACATTTCTCTTATAGGAGCTTAGATCCTCAATACCGTCACAACGGTTAAAAATGATCATCTCGGATTTCCGGAGCATTTCTGCAAGCAGGGATTTCATATTAGTATAGTACATTGGGAAGGTGGATGCATCAATAATCGTGATCTGCTGCTCTACGGTAAAGTACCAGGGAAGCTTCATATTCTTGAAGTTCCACATACCGTTGTACTCAATGATGATCCTTTCCGGCTTGTATTTCTTTTCCATCTCCTGAAGATGGGAAGGATTGAAATCCTCCTCATCCTCGATCACTTCCATAACCGTCTTTGTTTTTGACAGAAGCTCCTGACTGTATTCATTCTCTCCTTCCTCACAGACGATCAGAAGGGTGCTTCCCTTGATCCGGAAATAAGGCTGTCCCAGTGTATAGCATATAAATTCTGTCTTTCCGCTTTCCAGAAATCCATTGATAATATATACGGGCTTCATAGTATTTCCTCTCTTCCGGTTTATCTCTCAAACAGCTTCTTTAAAGCATCTTCCTTCAGCTTGGAGCCGATCACACAGAACTTGCCGGTCACATCAGGCTTGCCTGCACGGACATTGCTCTCTTCCGGAACATAGTCAAAGTAAATCCAGCCGCCTTCTTTATCTGCAACCATACCCTTGGCTCTCAGTACGATGCCATAGGTTTCTTCATCACCCAGTGCCTTCAGAATCTCTTCAATATCTTCCTTTGTATAGGTTGCTGCTGTTTCCATGCCAAAGCTTGTAAATACTTCATCCGCATGGTGATGGTGATGATGGTCATGATCGTGGCAGCCGCAGGTACAGTTCTCATCATGTTCATGATGATGCTCGTGATCGTGATCATGGTGATGCTCATGGTCATGATCCTCATCATGGTCGTGGTGATGCTCGTGATCATGATCGTGGTCATGATGGTGATGATGCTCTTCCTCCTCATCATGCTCATGCTGCTCCATGATCTCCTTTAATAATTCTGCTTCCAGATCCTTAGCTCCCTCGATGGTATCCAGAATATCCTTTCCATCCAGCTCGTCCCAGGGAGTTGTCACGATCGTTGCCTTGTCATTATGCTCACGTATCAGAGCAATACAGGTATTCAGCTTCTCTTCTGAAATATTGCCGGTACGGCTCAGGATAATGGTTCCTGCATGTGCGATCTGGTTAATGAAAAACTCTCCGAAGTTTTTGATGTACATCTTGCACTTGGAGGCATCTACAACAGCTACTGCACTGTTCAGTACAACATCCTTTTCATCAATGACATTCTGTACTGCCCTCATAACATCAGAAAGCTTGCCAACACCTGAAGGCTCGATCAGAATACGCTCCGGTGCATAGGTCTTCAGCACCTCCTTCAGGGATGTTCCAAAATCACCTACGAGGGAACAACAGATACATCCTGAATTCATTTCCTTGATCTCAATACCGGATTCCTTCAGAAACCCGCCGTCAATTCCGATCTCACCAAATTCGTTCTCGATCAGAACTGTTTTTGTATCAGCAAGGGCTTCTTTTAAAAGCTTCTTTATTAATGTAGTTTTTCCTGCACCCAGGAATCCGGATACAATATCAATTTTCGTCATGATAATTCCTTCTTTCTGTGCATTTATCTTAAATGGCACAAATTGATTATAATAAGAAGCTTCTCCAAAGTCAAACGCTTACAAATCCTTACATAAATTTTTAATAGTTTTTTATCATCTGCGCCTTTTTGCTTATTGTCTATTCAGTAAAAGAAGCCTATAATTCTTTTTGTTAAAAAATAGACTAATTAAAAACCTACAAGAAAGGATTGATTTCACATGAACGAGACTGGAGAGAATAAGGCAACTCCCATGGAAAAGGTGGCAACCTTTATCGTTGATAAACGGAACCTGTTTTTCCTGCTTTATATTTTTGCCATTATTTTCTGTATTATCGCAAATGGATGGGTCAAGGTTGAAAATGATATCACAACCTACCTGCCGGATTCGACCGAGACCAGGCAGGGACTGACGATCATGAATGACCAGTTTGTCACCTATGGTACTGCCCGGGTCATGGTTTCCAACATCTCCTATGAAAAAGGAGAAGAGCTTGCTGAGGAGCTCAGGGAAATCGATGGCGTCACTGACGCCGTATTTGACAACACAGAGGATCACTACAAAAATTCTTCTGCCCTGTTTGATGTTACCTTTGACGGAACTACCACAGACGAGGTCAGTGTCAATGCGATCCACGAGATTGAAGATAAGCTGTCCAGCTATGATACCTACATAAATTCGGAGGTTGGCTCCGATACTGCCGCCGAACTGCAAAGCGAAATGCAGGTTATTGTGGTCATTGCCGCTATCATTATCGTCATAGTATTGACCCTGACTTCCAGAGCCTATGCGGAGGTTCCCGTACTGATCGCCACCTTCGGCGTAGCTGCCCTTATGAACATGGGTACCAACTTCCTGTGCGGTACCATTTCCTTTATTTCCAATTCGGTTACTGTAGTACTGCAGCTGGCACTGGCAATCGACTATGCCATTATCCTCTGTCATAGATTCAGCGATGAACACGAAACCAAACCGGCAAGAGAAGCCTGCATTGCTGCCTTAAGCAAAGCGATCCCGGAGATTTCATCCTCCTCCCTGACCACTGTATCCGGTCTTGCAGCACTGGCCTTCATGCACTTCCTGATCGGCCGCGACCTGGCAGTTGTCCTGATCAAGGCGATCATGATGAGTCTTCTTTCCGTATTTACCCTCATGCCCGGTCTTCTGATGCTGTTCAGTAATCTGATCGATAAGACCAAGCATAAAAATCTGATCCCTCCTATCACTGTTGTAGGAAAGTTTGACGTAAAAACAAGATTCATAGTTCCTCCGTTATTTGTTGCCATTACAGTTGTAGCGTGTATTTTTGCGAACAAGTGTCCTTACTGTTACAGCTATACGGATCTGACCACCGCCAAGCAGAATGAAAGTCAGATTGCCTACCAGAAGATCAAAAATACTTTCGGCACCAACAATATGGTAGCTGTGCTTGTCCCTTCCGGTGATTATGAATCAGAAAGTGCCCTGCTGAAGGATCTTGAAAGCCATACGGAGGTCAAATCAACGACTGGTCTTGCCGGTGTGGAGGCCATGGACGGCTATTACCTGACGGATGCCCTGAATCCACGTGAATTTTCTGAGCTTTCCGGTGTGGAATATGAGGTGGCAAATCTCCTGTATACAGCCTATGCCGTCAATAATAACCAGTATGGCCAGATCATAAACGGGATTGAAAAATACAAGGTTCCACTTTTTGACATGTTCTTCTTTTTAAAGGATCAGATGGAAGAAGGAAATATCACCCTGGAGGGTGATATCCAGGATACCCTGGATGATCTGTTCGATCAGCTTGAAAAGGCAAAGCTTCAGCTGAAAACAGATGACTGGACCAGGCTTGTCGTCTATCTGAACCTTCCGGAGGAAAGCCAGCAAACCTTTGATTTCCTGAAGGTCATCCATCAGGAGGCTGATAAATACTATGATGATGCTTCTGTTTATGTCGTTGGTAACTCCACCAGTGATTATGACCTGTCATCTTCCTTCAGCCAGGATAATATGCTGATCAGCGTATTGTCTGCCCTGTTTGTAATCATTATCCTGCTGTTTACCTTTAACTCGGCAGGATTACCTGTACTTTTGATTCTGGTCATCCAGGGAAGTATCTGGATTAACTTCTCCTTCCCTTATCTCCAGGATTCACCACTGTACTTCCTGGGCTACCTGATCGTTAACTCCATCCAGATGGGTGCCAATATTGACTATGCGATCGTTATTTCCAGCCATTATAAGGATCTGAAACAGTCCATGCCGCCCAAGGAAGCGATCATCGTTACCCTGAACCAGTCCTTCCCAACCATTTTTACCTCGGGAAGTATTCTGGCTGCTGCCGGTGCCCTGATCGGTGTCATGACGACCAATCCGATCATCGCAGCGATCGGAACCTGCTTAAGCCGTGGTACCATTATTTCCATCATCCTGGTACTCGGTGTCCTGCCACAGATCCTGGTACTTGGTGACTTTATCATTGAAAAGACCAGCTTCGAGCTGAAGAGCAGGATCAATCTCACACCACAGTCCTTTACGGGTGCCACCCGTGTATCCGGTATCATCAGAGGCCAGGTCAACGGTATGGTAGAAGGAAGCTTCAACGGTATTATCCGTGGAAGCATGAACGCCACGATCCTCTCCGGTGAGGCAACCAGCCTGGAGGAAAATCCCTCTGGCGGCACACCGTCTGAAACAGCACCCGGCACAGACGAAAATACTGAGCCCGGCACAAACAAAGATATTGAACATAATGAGAAAGGAAGTGTTTCCCATGAATAATCAGAAGAAAACAGGTAAGTGGATCAGATATGCAACAGCCTTTGTCCTCCTTCTCTGCTTCTGTCTGATTCAGCCAGTATTTGGAACTATTGCAGATGCCAGAGAGATCACTTCAGCGAACCCGGATGTCTCTCCCACTCCCTTTAACGGCGTGGATATCTCTTCAGAATCAGAGGCTTCTGATCTTTCCCTGGAGGATGCCATCCATATTACTTCGCTGAAGGAATTTCAGGATATGGCTGAAAGCTGTGTGATCGATTCCTGGTCAAAGGGAAAAATCTTTGTTCTGGACAATGATCTGGATTTCAGCACTGCCACCTTCACCCCGGTTCCCTCCTTTGGCGGTATTTTCATCGGCAATGGACATACCATCAAGGGCTTTACCAATGATGCAGGAAGTGACAATACCGGCCTCTTCCGTTATCTTCAGGAAAGCGGTGAGATCTATGATCTCCGTGTCAACGGCTCTGCTACAGCTAAGAGCAGCCATGACGGTCTTTCTCTGCTTGTTGGCCATAACAAGGGTATCATCAGCGGATGCCATGCTGCCGGTAATTTAAATGGCGGTGATGATATCGGTATGATTGCCGGCTATAATGATGTCACCGGTATCATCAGTGAATGTCTCTCTGAGGGTGTTGTTTATGGTAATCACCGGATCGGTGCCATCGCCGGGACTAACGCCGGCTCTATTCTGAGCTGTGTTAACCGTGCCAGTGTCAATACCACTGTAGAAGAAGGGGATCTCGATATTTCCCTGCTGACTGTTGATGATCTTCTCTCCACTGAAAACGTAACCAGTGTAACGGATATCGGTGGGATTGCCGGAAGTAATACAGGCATCATCCGTGCCAGCGTCAATAATGGTGCTGTCGGATATCAGCACGTTGGCTACAATGTCGGTGGAATTGCCGGAAGCCAGATGGGCTATATTGAGGGTTGTATCAACTACGGTGTGCTTCATGGGCGTAAGGATGTCGGCGGGATTGCCGGGCAGATGGAACCCAGCAGCGAAATGCTTTACAACGAGGATACTCTTGATAAGCTGCATACCGAACTGAATAAGCTGCATGATCTTGTTACAAAGATGAATGATGATGCCAGCGGTACCTCCACAGACCTGAATGCTCAGTTAAATAAGCTGCTTGACGCAGTGGAATCCACCCAGCGCGCTGCTGATGGTATTGCTAATGAAGCCAGCAATGATATGCGCTCCTTTACTTCCGAGCTGACGGATCTGTCATCCCTGCCGACTCCAAAGCCGATCTCATTAGACTTTCTGGATTCCATTCCCACTTTAAGTCCAAGTCCCACTGCGACTCCGGAAGGAACCCCTGATCCGAATGCTACTCCAACCGCGACTCCGACTGCCACACCTACCGCCACACCAACTGTAGCACCTACTGCAACACCTGCTGCAACACCGGTTCAGGGCAACGGTGGAACCCGTGCAGGCAGCATTGGTAACAATGACAGTCTGGAAAGCGAAACAGGCTCCTACACCACGGAAACAACAATGAGCCAGCCCGTACCTGTCACTGTCAGGATGATGGATCCCGGCTCTCCTGCCACAACACCTGCTCCTATAGCAACCCCTACCCCCACTGTGACACCAGAACCTACCAGAAGTCCCCTGGCATGGCCTTCAGGAGTACCAACCATTGATCCTTCTGCACTTCCTCAGATTTCAGACTATAGCTTTGACAAGGATGCAGCAGAAAGTGAACTGAACAAGCTGCAGGATAACGTTTATAACAGTACTTCTTCAGCCCTTGACAGCATGAAGAATACCATCAGTAACCGTACTTCTATTTTCAGCTCCAGGATCGACAGCTGGCATACCGCATTAAGCTCAGGCTTTTCTTCTATTATTTCTGAAAGCCGGACACTGAATAATATGGTAGACAGCAAATCCCAGCTTCTTCTGGATGACTTCCAGGCTATTACAGATGAGCTGAATGTCATTGGCAATATCATCACCACTGCAGATGACGATGTGACAGATCCCGATGAACTTGTGACTGATATCTCTGATGAAGATAAGGAAACTGATATTACTGGCAAGGTTATGAACTGTCAGAATAAGGGGAAGATTTATGGTGACCTGAATGTAGGCGGTATCGCCGGCTCCATGTCACGTGAAAACGATCTGGATCCCGAAGACGATATCACACTTAATACTACATCCATGAATTTCCGCTATCAGCAGCGTATCGTCATCCGGAAATCTGAAAACAAAGGTGTCATCACCGGCAAAAAGGACTGCATCGGTGGTATCGTCGGCAATATGGTGCTTGGCAGCGTCATTTCCTGTATTGGGGACGGCGATGTTACCAGTGAAGGCGGTGATATGGTCGGCGGTATCGCCGGTTTCTCTGATTCCACGATCCGGGAAAGCAGTGCAAAATGTGCCCTCTCCGGTGAAAATCAGATTGGTGGAATTGCCGGAAGCGGCAAGTCCATCAAAAACTGCTACAGCATGATCGAAATCACCGAGGGTACCAATTATCTTGGTTCTATTGCTGGTAAGGCTGATGTCAATGATGATATCAGTGAAAACTACTTTGTTGAAGGCTGTCCTGCCGGTATTGATGGAATCAGCTATGAAGAAAAGGCCCAGCCTCTTCCCTATGGCAGCTTCCTGTGCTTTGATGATCTTCCTGTCATCTACCAGAACATTACACTGACCTTTATGGCAGATGACAGACTGGTTACAACAGTCACCCTCTCCTACGGCGAAAGCTTTGATCCCACAAAGCTCCCCAAGGTTCCGGAAAAGAAGGGTTATGCCGGCAAATGGGAGGATTTCAACACTTCCTCACTCACCTTTGACCAGACGATCAATGCTGTTTACACGGAATACTTAAGCACACTGGCAAGCTCGGAAAAGGATGACAACGGGAAGGCACTGGCTCTGGTAGAGGGTACCTTTAAAGAAGGCGACCGCTTCCTTCTGACCGATATCGACGCTTATCCGGAGGATTCCAAAACAAAGGCCGAATGCAAAAAGATCAGTGTCCTGAACGGAACCGGTCCTTTCACAGTCAGGTACCTGATTCCTGATGACATTGAAAATCCGGAAATCGAGATCTACGATAATGGTGCTTTCATCCCGGTTTCCGGTTATATCGATGGCAGCTACTACGTATTCAATGTGGACAAGCAGGAATTTATCTTCGCCTGTCTGGAGCGGCCTGCTTCCCTGCTTCCCGTATTCTGCAGTGTTGCAGCAGGTGTATTGCTGATCCTACTCATTGTACTTCGTATCATAAAAAGAAAAAAAGCAAGGGCAAAGCAGAGTTAGGATCATCTTCCCTTGAGCAGAGAAAAATATATAGTAAAAAAGCAGAGAATGCACAGTTTCTCTGCTTTTTGTAACTTTTCTTACTATATCAAATATCAACCCTTGGGGATCTGTCCGTCAACATGCAGAATATGATTTATCAGCCACTCTGTGAGGTATTGTAAAATACCCATGATCTGATCATCCTGATCTTCTACATCATCATTATGATGATCCATAAATTCTTCAAGCTTATGTATGAATTCCTGATGCTGGATTTTCTGGGTAAATAATTTCTTGTAATGGATAGATTCCATATACTGCTCTTCATCCGTGAAATGCTTTACTGTATAATCGTGGAGTTGTCTTAATATTGCGTCAATTCTGTCATATTTATCCGGTGTAAACTCATCATGGAGCAGTTCATATGCTTCGTCTGCATATTTAAACAGCTGCTTGTGTTCCTCATCTATCATGTCTATTCCGATATAATATTCCGGCTTCATTTCATACATTAGTCTGTCCTCCTTGTTTCCATAATCCATGAAGATTGCAATATGCATATACCTCTTCTACCTGTTCACCATCGCAGAGGCAAAAATCTGCTGCAGGCTCCTGTCCTGGCTTTAACTGCTTTCTATAAATACCCTGATTGGTATTTAATGTGATCCATTCAATAAAATGCTCTTCAAGCATGGGGTGCTTTGTCTCTCCGACAACAACATGAACCTGATTGCCATCCACTGTATATACAGGCACATGCTTCTCAACTGCTGCATCGGTCACTCCGGCTTTTAACTCCTGCATAGCCTCTCCACAGCACATTACAGGCACACCCTTGTCTTTCACTTTTTCAATAATGTTTCCGCAGTGATTACATACATAATATTTTACCGTCATTTACCTCACCTCCGTCTTCTCTGCTGTTTTCTAAAATCTGATACCAGCTTCTTACATGAACGCCTTCCTGCATTTTGAGCAGATACCTCTAAATGAAATATCATAATCCAAAAATTCTACTCCATGAGTGTCATGGATCCTTTCCAGCATGGCTGGCAATTCCTCCATATCCACATCTGATACCTCGCCGCATTTTACACACCTGACATGATAGTGGTTTTTCAATGTAAAATCATATCGGTTCGGTCCATCCGGTACTTCAACCTTTCTCAGTGCACCTTCTTCTACCAATATATCAAGGTTTCTATATACAGTCCCCTTTCCAATTGTAGGATATGCTTCCTTAATAGATTCGTACACTTCATTTGCCGTAACATGTCTTTTCATCTCATATACAGCATTTCGTACCAGATCCTTTTGAATGGTATTTCTTCTACTGATCATCAACCCTCCTTATTAGGAATTGTTCTTAATAAGGATTATATAGTGATTTTTCCTTTCTGTCAATAAAGTTATCTCTCTTATATAATTGTTTATTTTCATACATATCAGAATCAGCCTTATCCATTAACATCTGCATTGTATACGTCCTGTCGTCGGCAGATAATGCCCAGCCGCACGCATAGTCGACTGGCATCTGGTTTTCATTACTATTTATTCTGTCTTTTTCTTCGCATAAGCATTTTAATATTTCCTCAACCTCCGTTCTGCTTGTATGATATATAACTGCCATAAACTCATCTCCGCCATACCTTCCTACGAAATCCTTTTCCGGGATCACGCTGCGTAAAAGCCTGGCGAAATTCATTATTAACTGGTCTCCCGCCGAATGTCCCATTGTATCATTAACAGTTTTCAGATTATTAAGGTCAAACATTATGCATGCTGTAGGCTCTTTTATTATCTCTTTATTAATAAGGAGCTCCTTACAGGCTCTTTTATTTGGCAGTCCGGTATGGGCATCTGTATATGCCTCCTGCGCTAACAGCTTATTTTTCACTGCCATCTTCATTGCCGCCATCGTCTGTATAATAACCAGTATCACCAGACACAGCATATCAAGTGCTGACAGAAGCTCTATGGTACGGATCCTTTCAGCAATCCTTTGTGAGTAATTTTGTGCAGCAAATACAGTTTCATCCGCCATCTTAAAATATATTTCACTCATATTGACAATATCTGTATTTTCGTATCCCACATTTCTTACTGCTTCAATTTCTATTTTTAATTTATCCCAGTAATCACTCTGAATCTGCAATTTTTCCTGATATTCCTTATCGTATAGCCTTACAAGATCATAATGACCATCCTGATATCTTAACCCACTCAGAATATCGTCCAGATAGTTGATCAGCTCTTCATCCTGGTTTCCTGTGATTTCCAGCTTCACTTCACGCTGTGTAGCTCCACGTACCAACCCTGCATAATTTATTACACGCGCTGTCCCCTGCAGCCTGCTGATCTGTATCATCATACAAATAATAAGAACTACCAGTATCAATATAAGACAGCTTTGTACAATACCTATTATATTTTTACTTTTCTTATCTGACTGCACTTCCTGATTTATCATTGTAACCTCGCTCACATTTATCTCATTAATCTGTCATCATTATATAATACCCATATGGATAAATCAACAAGTGAGTAATAGTTCCTATTATCATTTTCTCTGCAGCATTTTTATATATTTCTTTCCACTACTGGCAGACTACTTTCCAGGCACAACCTCCCATAACCTACCCGGTCATTTGGATATTCCGCCTCCCCCCGCAGAGGCCTTGCTCCTTTTCTGAGATATGCCTTGACTTTTTCTCCATATAGGAAGGGATCATTTCCCTGCACGATCCCCCATTCCATCAGAAGAGCAGCGCTCCCTGTCACAAATGGTGTCGCAAAGGAAGTTCCTGTCACGATCCTGGTCTCCCCATTCAGTCCAAGCGTCTGTACATTGACCCCGGGTGCAGCCAGATCCGGCTTTATGCTGCCGCTTCCTCCTGCGAACAATCCCTTCTGATCCGAAAAGCAACAGCCTCTTCCTGAAAAATCCGCATAGGACTCATATGCCGCATCATAAGCGCCTACTGTGATCACCTTATAAGCAGTAGATGGAATCGTCAATGTCTTCTCTGGTGAGGAAGAAAAAAACCTGGTCGCAGCTCCTAGCACTACGCTGCACGGCAAATAAAGATCATAGGTTCCTGGATTTCCACCAAGCGCCCTGATCTCTATTGCCCAGACACCACTTTTTACATAAGTATCTTCTTCCGGAATCAGCTCAAGCCAAATTTCCTGATTCACTGAATAGGGCGAAGGTACTCCTATATAGGCAAGTACTCTGGTGCCATCCATCAGAAAGCTCTCCGCCCCTTCCTTCCTGTCATCCAGCTGCCTTTTTTCACCGGATGGTGACATCAGTACGATCTCATAGGGATTACTGTATTCCTTCCAAAGCTGCACGGAAAGGGAATCCTGATATGTTCCTACGTTCCACTCTGTTCTCTGTGTTTCTCCCTCTGCGATCCATCCTTCTCTGTGTCCGCCTGCTGCCCCCTCATTTCCGCTTCCGACACAGATGCTGCACCGTCCGATCTCTGCAACATTATCCAGGAAGCGCTCCAGAAGGGATGTACCATCATGTGCTCCATAGGTATTTCCAAAGCTTACATTAACAGCAACCGGCATCTGCAGTTCAATTGCCTTCCTGACCAGATAAGTCAGTGCCCGCATCAGCTCCGTTGTCCTTGGAAAAGATTCCGTACCTGAATTGCCGAGCTTAACGATCAACAGCTCACTCTCTGGTGCTACGCCAGTAAGTGCCCCATCGTAAAGATTGCCTCCAGCTGCTGCGATCGCAGCTACGGCGGTGCCGTGACCGCTTCTGTCATAGCTCGGAACCACCTTCTCCGGCTCACGGCTTCGCAGTGCCTCGTTGATCTGCTCCCGGCTATACTCAACTCCTTTTACAAAACCAGCCGGTGGCTTCTCTTCCATGGATCCGGATTTTTTCGTCTGATCCCACAGATATCGTATTCTTGTTCCTTCCCGGTTCTGAAATTCCACGCTGGTATAGTCAATACCGGAATCAACGATCCCGATCAGCACGCCCCTGCCGGTCAGATAGGGCGGTCTTACTGTAACTCCTGTGATACAGGAAGCCCGCTTTCCCTGCACCGTTTCAAAATAAAGACGTTTCGGCTTTTCCATATATTCCACCTCTTCCAGCTCCGAAAAGGCTTCTATCATGGTTTCCGGCAACGTTACAATGGCATACCCGGCGATCAGCTCTTCAATCCGGATCTTCTCACTGGCATACCGGCTTAAGCTTCCATGATACTTCACGATAAGTTCCCATTCCCTCGTTTCCTCATCATAGCCGGCTGAAAGAAATGCTGACCGTTCCCGTTCCTTTTCTGAAACTGCCAGTGACAGACTGAATACATTCTCAAGCTTCTGGTTTTCCATATATTTCCTGTTCGTTTTTCTTATCTTATGCAGGAAGCTCTCAGAAGGAAGCTCGTTGACACAGACTCCTGATATAAACTCTTACGTTTTTCTGCTTTCTTTCACAGGAATTTTATATTAAAATGGAAATATCTTGTTTTATCTGTCAGGAGGCTTCCCATGCAGGAAAGAGTGACAAAGATTCCGCCAGGCGGATATCATGCCAAAAATGAAAACGGTGAAATTGGCTACCCCGTACAATTATTTTCTGTAGATATCCATGATCTTTTTATGCATATGGTGAGATGGCACTGGCACCCGGAAATTGAAATCGTGATGGTCCGTTCCGGTGTAGCTGATTTTTTTGCTGATGACGTATGCGTCCGTCTCCATATGGGACAGGGTGTCCTGATCAACAGAAATGTTATGCACTCCCTGCATCTTTGTGATGAAAATATGCATTGTCTTGTATATTCCCTGAAATTTCATGCTTCTTTTCTGTTTGGATACGGAAATACAACTATGTCAAATAAATACCTGGCACCTGTTTTTTCTTCCCCGTCTCTCCGTTTTGTACCTCTGCTGGATCAGGATGAATGGCACGTCAGCCTGAAACACCTTGCAGACCAGATCATTGAGGAAAACATCACCTGTCAGTATGGTTACGAGCTTACCACAAAGTCCTGCCTCTGCCAGCTTTGGAAAATGCTCACTGACAAAACGGTTCCGGAAGCCGGCCATGCTTCTTCTGTTTCGGTTACCACCTCTCTTGATGAAGTACGCGTAAAGGATATTATTCTTTTTATTGAGGAGCATTACAGGGAATCACTGACACTGGATGATCTGGCAGGTGCTATCCATATCAGCAAAAGCGAATGCTGCCGCTGCTTCAAGCGCACACTGCAGATCACTCCGGTAGAATATCTGATCAAATACAGGATCTTCCAGGCCGCTATCCTTCTGCAGCAGGGACTGCCCGGTATCCAGACGATCTCCGACCTGGCCTTCTATGTTGGTTTTAACAATGCCAGTTACTTTAACAAAGTATTTAAGCAATACCTGAACTGTACACCAAGTGAATACCGCCGCAAGATCAAAAATAATTCGCTTCTTGACCTGCCAATGCTGAGCCATCTTCCTTCTGACGCTTCCAGATAACAGTGCTGTCCATATGGGAAAGATCACTGCAGCCTGCTACGGACATGAGACAACGCAGTTCGTCCTGCATGGAATGCAATATCTCCTTCCTGTCTCCTCCCTGAAGCAGTTTTCTGCAGACTGCATCTGCGCCAAGCGCTATCGCAGTAAATACATCCGTCATATCTGCATGATCCATTTCCACCAGGACTGGTATTTCCCCGGCTGTCACCTTCAGGATCTCCGGCAACACTTCCATGGGCGAAATACTCTTTTTCTTCAGCCATACCGGTCTTGACAGAATGATCCCCGACACACCGGCTTTCAGGCATTGATAGGCATCCTGCTGACTCAATACCCCTTTTACCAAAAAGGGAATTCCCACCTGTCCGGCAAAGCTTTGCAGGTACTGCAGATCTTCCGCAGTCTTTGGTCCTGCCATACCGCCTGTGGTCTTCAGATAGTTTCCCTTTTCATTAAACATCATATCCAGGGCGATCCCTGCTGCCAGAGCATTTCCTGCTGCCGCCTTTTCCAGCTCTGTCTCGATTTTTTTTCTGTCTTCATAAGGAGGGATGATCACAATACCTTCTTCCCCGTAAAAGCACACCGGCAATTCCATAGCTTTTCCAAACAGCACTGTTTTCGTATCAGCCTGTCTGCCAGAAATGTATCTTGTTTCTATCTTCATAGGTATTTCCCCCATTTGAACTCTCATATAGATTCATTCTATCACAAAGCCATTTCTTCCTCCATCTGTTTATCCATTCTGTCATAAATCCCCCTGATTTCCTGCAGCTTTTCCTTCATCTTCACAAGCTCCCTCTTTTTTCCGTCAAGGAAATTCATCTGCATCACGATCCGGTTATCCACTGCACTTCCAAGCCGGAACCAGAATGGGATCTGCTTCTGTATACGTTCAAGCCGCTCGAAGCAGTCAGACAGACCAGCAAGAAGCTCCTCCGAGACCATGAGTGCTCTGTCAAAGCCCCCTTTCTCTATCTGCACAAATTGTCTGCCCTCCATCTCTGCTTCCAGATTTCTCCCCTGAAAAAGCCTGAAAAACACACTTCTTCCCTCCTCTGTCAGAAGCAGGCTTTTCAGGATCACCGGTATTCCGGCTCCATAAAAATCTTCCACATCCTTCTTCGTCAGAACCTCCCCATTCTGTCCCCGTTTCTTCTTCCCGGATAATTCCATAAGCTGCATCAGTACCGCTGCTGCCCCATCCCGTTTTTCCTCCGGCATCTTCATAACCTCTGCTGACAATGCTGCTGCACAGGCAAGCAGAAGCCCGGGCTCTGCCACATAGCTGTTCTTACTCCCTGAAAATATCATGCTGGTTTTCTCTCCCTGTTCCTTCCCTGGAGCGGCAAACATGTACTTGATATCATGGTACCCCGCAAAGTTCTCCACTGCTACCGGTGTTTTCACGTAATATGTCTGATCCTCCCTGACAATGGATCTTCCAAGGACATGAATATAGTCATTTTCCCCATAGATTCCTGTGATCTTACTTCGTCTTGCCTCATATTCATGATCACTGTAAGAGCGTTTCCATCTGGCAATTGCCTTTTCCGAAAAGCCCTGCCCATCTATATTGTAGCAGGCAGATACTACTCCGTCATAGCTCGTCGTCATAGTCACATACTGTGCCTTATTGCCTCCTTTGGAATGTCCGGTGACAATCACTCTGTCCCCTTTCTGATAACCTTCCTTTTCCACCACAGTCTCAAAATATGTCAGCGCCCGTTCCTGCTGCAGTGTTTTTTCCCTGGTCATGCCAAGTCCGTTATCCGGCCATTCTCCATCACCGGTTCCCCGGTATACCACATATACCTCATCATTTTCCTTCGAAGAAAAAGTACAGGCGCAGGTGCCATCATCAAAGCCCATCAGATGGCTCTGGCTGCCGATCACCATTTCACCGACCCTGTCATCTCCGGCAGCCTCTGAAACCACGCTGTATTCCCCATAATATCTGCCGCCTTCCTGATACTCCGGAAGCTTCTGCACCTCCTCAAGAATTTCCCGCAGTGTCATGCCATCCTCTGCCTCTTTATAATTCATATACATATAGGTGTTCAGTACCATACTGATCTCTTCTTCCGTCAACATCACACAATAATACCACTTTCCAGTCCGCTTCCCTGCTCCAGGCTGCCACTTTCTGCTTTCTGATATTCTCCGGCCATCTCCTGCAGATCCTGTACATGCTCCTGTACCATCCGGTAAAGTCTGTCCATATCCGGTGAAAGTGCATCAAACTTGCTTCCATAGGCGGCAGCAGCCTCTCCTTCCCATACTGCTGAAAGCCCCCGGATCAGAGAGAGCATTTCCTCTGAAAGACTGCGGATCTGTCCGCCGATATTATTAAATTCCCCTGATGTCTGAAGCAGATGCTCCGGTGTTACCTTTAAAATTCCTTCCATATCCATTTTCCTCTTTCTTTCTGTTAATAGCTTCTACTTCCCGCAATTTCTGCATTCCTTGCCTCTGCCTGTTCATATCGTGCTGCGATCTCCAGCAAAGTCTGGACATATCTTGCAATCAGGGTATAAAAAGCCTCCATCTGCTGCTCATCCCTGATAAATGCCTGATGAAAAGCCTCCTTGGCCTGTCCCTCCCACATAGCTGAGAGTGCCTGCTCCTTTTCTGTAAGCTCCTGTTTTCTGCTCCTAAACTGTGCATTCATCTCCTGCAGACTGTCTGCCACACTTCTTAATCTTGCTGCTGTTACCCGTATTACTGCCATACCGTTTTCCTCCCATTTTCTACCAGTATTCTCTGAGCTTTCCAAGCAATACATTGCTCTTTTCAGCTTCATATACCTTTTCTGTCATTTCCTTCAGTTCCTGTGAAATTTTCCCGAAGACTATGGCGATCTGCTGTGTATCGTCAAGCAGTTCTCCCTCCTTCCTTCTGTATTTTTCTCCTCCTTCTCCCCTCCAGCTGCTCTGCAGACAGGTAAGGATCTCCTCTCCCTTCCCCTGTATCAGATTTTTAATTTCCTCTGCAATTCCCTGTAGCTCATCCGTTAATTCTCCCATTTCCTGAAAGTGAATGCTAAGTTCCTTCTGCCCCATTCCGATTCTCCTTCTCAGCAGCTTCATATTCTGCTGCTATTTTCTGAAGTCTTTCTGCATAGTCATGCAGACCTTCCATTTCTTCTCTGCAGCACTCTGTTTCCCTCCGGAAATGCTTCTGCAAAGCAGCTCCTCCCCTGCCTGCAAAAAAGCTCTCCAGCTCTG
The DNA here is from genome assembly GCF_037359455.1 of Suilimivivens sp. Classification (NCBI taxonomy): domain Bacteria; kingdom Bacillati; phylum Bacillota; class Clostridia; order Lachnospirales; family Lachnospiraceae; genus Suilimivivens; species Suilimivivens sp. The sequence continues at coordinate 7,354 of NZ_JAXXXI010000032.1, read as the reverse complement.
CCGCCTTCTGATCCAGCATGTCACAGCACCCTGCCGCAGTCCTCTGCATTCCTTCCAGCTTCTCTGACAATGCCTGAAGCTGTGCGCTGACTACATAAAGCTCCTTTTCCTCAGCCAAACCATCCTCCTGTTTCCTGCTTTACCTGTTCCTCACAAAGCCGAACCCTTTCTTCCGCCTGCGAAAACAGCTTTCCCACTTCCTGCAGCCGCTCCACCTGATGATATGAGGCTTCCCACCAGACCCATATTTCCTCCATAAATGCTGTGGCTGCATTCCCCTGCCATTTGATGCTTATCCCATCCAGCTCCTGCTGCAGGTGAAACAGAAGATCAAAAAGCATGGTGGACTGCTCATAAATTTCATTCTGAATCCCCTTTAATTTTCCTGCATCAAACAGAAAATCCGTATTCTCCACATTCTTCTCCTTTTCCTACATCCTCTTTTCAGATCAGATATAATATATTTCCATTCCGGACACCCTGCTGCTCCAGTGTCTCATCCTCCCTAAGGATCCGCTCCTGCTCCCACACATAAAAACAATGCTTCTCCGTTTTTCCTGTCAGTTCTTCCTTTTCCCGTATCAGTTCTGCCACCAGTTCTGTCAGATCTGCTACAAGGCTTTCCTCATCCAGTTCAAAATCGTAACGCCGGTTCAACACCGGCACCTGTACCTCTACCAGAATCATCCTTTTCCTCCCTGATTTCCTGTGGTAATCTCACGATCACAGTATGCCCGTCTTTCGTCAGATACCCGGTTCCCGCTCTCTCCTTTTGGTTCAGCCTGCTATATGACAGATCCGGAAAAGAAAGCAGTCTCTGGCTTCCGGCATTTCCTCCAAGGTGGATACCACAGGATGATGCCTTATGCTTCTCATACAGCCAGCCTGCACAAAGACTCATCTCCTGCCCCGTCTGAAATATACTCAGGATCTGCATTCCTTCAAGGCAGGCCTCTTCCAGTGATCTGCATATATTTTTTCCATCCCGCTCTGCCTCTGTCAGAAGTCTCTGAAAGCCTTCTGGATCAGCAATACAAAGATACTTTCTCCGCTGTCCTTCTCCTGCAAGCCAGTCCCCCAGTTCTGTCACAGTCGAAATACTGTACAATGTCCCTCCTTCTTCCTTTTCAAAAGAAAGCATGCCATCTATCTTAGCCTGTCCCTCAAAAAGTGCCACGTTTCCCCCGGTTTTCAGCATTCCATAAATCAGACCACAAAGTAACGTCCGTCTGCCGCTTCTGACAGTTCCCGATATTAGGAAGAAATTGCTTTTTCCAGTTGGAAGCGCCACTTTTTCTGCTGTTTTCTGATCGTATCCGATCCATACCATACCTTCCGTAAACACATCACGGTACATTCCTTCGAATGTTGCTTCCTCCGGGATATACGGAAGCTTCTCTCCTTCCCATTTTCCCTGCTGCTCACTGTTTTTTCTCTGACAGAGCTGCCGGATTTCTTCTATCCTGCCATAATCATCCACATTCTTTCTGCTGAGTGCAAACTGTACCTCAAGCACATCTTCCCCTCTCCGGCACAGCCCCCTTCCCTTACAGTTTTCTTTCGGATAAACATCAATATGGTATTTCCGAAGTACCTCTGCATATTGAAGGACATCACTCATCTCCAGGCAGCATGTCGTCTTACACTGATCCTGCAGTCTTCCCTGTATTTCTCCCTTGCCAGCCCCCGCAGCTGTCAGAATCAGATAAATTCCACAGCTGTTTCCTTCCCTTGCCATCTTTTCGATCAGCTCCTGAAACCGGTCACCTGTCAGTTCCCTAAAGCTTCCATAGTCATCAATCAGCAGAAACAGCAATGGCAGAAACTGATCATGGCGCTCTCTGTACTGCCAGTAGTTCATCCCGCCCAGTTCCTTTTTTCTTGCCAGGAACAGCTTCTCCGTATGATAGAAGAAACTCTCCATATTTTCTGCATCCTTCAAAACAGCAAGACACCCTGGCATATTCTGAAAGCAGCTGAGAGAAAGGTTATCCATAGATACCAGAAGAAAACAGGTCTCTCCGGATGATTGTCCGGCAAGCTGGTATAATATCGTCTGTAAAAATGTACTTTTACCGGTAGCTGCCATGCCACACAAAAGCAGATTTCCATCTGTCTCCGGGCGATAGGTAAGTGGGAACTGACACTGATTCTGTGGATCATCCACAAGGCCAAGAACATATTCTGCCGGAAGTCTTTCCCCGGTTTTCCCTTTCCCCTTTCTCCATTCCTGTCCGCTCTCTTTCTTTTCCTCCCTTTGCAAGCTCTGCAATTCCAGAAGATCCACTTTATCCGGGAGCTCCGGCATCCACAGCTGACAGCTTCCCATAATCTTTTTTCTCTCTGTCACATTCCTGATATACCGGATCACCGCCTGAAGCTGTGTTTCAGCCGCTTTCCTCTGCCCTTCTCTTTTTCTGATCCGTTTTCCGGTCTCTGTGACCATCATTGCCTGTGCCTGTTTCCTTGCTGTCTCTTCATAGCTCTCTCCTCCATAACCGGTCTGAAACAGTTCAAACACCTCCTGATTTCCTGCCTGGAGATAACATCTGCCACTTCCGGTCAGATATGCTGCCTCAGGTCTTTTCAGCATATCCATACTGTCCTGCCTGTCAGCGACCTTCAGGCAGAGGCGGAACCCGGTATTGCTGAAGATCCGGTCATCCACAGTCCCAGCCGGCTTTTGCGTAGACAACAGCAGATGCACGCCAAGGCTCCTTCCTACCTGGGAAACACTGATGATCTCCTGCATAAATTCCGGCACTTCCTTTTTCAGTTCTGCAAACTCATCCACAACGATCAGAAGATGCGGCAGTGCCTCCTTTACAATCCCATCCCGGTACAGCGCTGCATAATCAGATACATGGCTGACCCCCACCTCTTTTAACAGTCTCTGTCTTCTTCTATTCTCACTTTTCACTGACACCAGTGCCCTGTGGATCTGCCCACCGGAAAGATTGGAGATCAGGCCTGTGCAGTGCGGCAGTTCCTGCAGTTCTCTTCCCATGCCGCCACCCTTATAATCAATAATAAAAAAAGAAAGCTCATCCGGTCTGAAGGACACTGCCAGGGACAGCAGAAATGTCTGCAAAAGTTCGCTTTTCCCTGAGCCTGTGGTTCCTGCCACAAGTCCATGGGGACCATGATATTTTTCATGAATATCCAGATAAATCCTTCTGCCCCTGCTCCCGGCACCTACCGGCACCTTCAGTCTCTCCAGTACCCGGTACTCCCGATAACGCCTGTCACAGCAAAGGTCCTCTACTTTCTCCGCATCATACAGTTCCAGGAAGGAAATTCTGTCAGGGATCTCATCCTGTATTCTTCTGCCACTGGTGTTCTGTGACATCTTCCTCATATATCTGCTGATCGTGCCTTGATCATCCTGGTCAAATACAATATTTTCAATCCTTCTTTCCTTCTCCTTCATCCATCGGATTTCCCTGCTTCTGCAATCATTTCTGACAAAGCATCGGCAGGCGGCCGGCAATTCCTCACGCCCTCTGGCCAGGAACCAGACTGCTGTTTCCTCCTCTTCCTTACGGCACAGATTTTCGTAAATATCTTCGCTGCATACCAGTGACGGTTCAAGGATCAGCAGCAGGAAAAATTTCTGTTTTTCCTTTTCTGTCAGAAATCTTCCTATCTCCGGAAGGATTTCTCCTGCCTCCTGCTCATCACCTGCCAGAAACCGCCGTTTCCCATTCTCCGTCCAGATATGCGGGAGCCATCGGATTCCCGCAGCAAACACCCTGTCCTGCCTTCTTTCTTTTTGATAAAAGCAGGCAATCCTTACCTCTTTTTCATCATGACAGGCAACAAGCTGCAAAAGAGCCTGCCACAGCGTGTCATATCCTCTCTCACCAGTAAACCCAACTACCCTCTCCTTCCGGAAATCAAAGCCTGCCGGAACTGCTGCTATTTTTTGATAGGTCTCTGCCATTTTCTGTGCTCTGTGATAAAGCTCTGCCTGCTTCCGCCCCCTGTCATCATCCAGCTTCACCTGATATGGAGAATCCATGTCTGCGAGTCCAAGCCTCAGAAACGAGTACTGTTCTGCATAAATGCTCCCACCTGCAGACATACTTCCCTCTTCCAGATATTCCCTTCCAGCGGGCGCATTATGAAGCATGGCTCTCCGGTTCTGCTCCATCAGACCCTGCAGATATTCTTCTGTTTCCTGCAGATAAGAAAGATATTCCCTCCGCTTTCGTTTTCTTTCCCTGCTTTCATACCCCTTTCGGTACAGATACCCAAGAAGACCCCACAGTACCGTCATCATGGAAGAAATACCTGTCATCAGCAGTCCTGTCCTGAAAAAGCCTGTACCACTTCCACCTTCCGCCTGAAGGCGTCCGGCAAGCAGTGTCGTAAACAGAATCGGAAGGATCATGGTCATGGAAGGACCAATTGTCAGAAACAACGGCTGCCTGCTTTGTGCCAGTTCTTTCTCGGGCAGTTCCAGCTTAAGCTCCCCACCTGTTACCGTCCACTCCTCCCGGCTCTTCATAACCAGTCCATCTGTTTCCCCAAAATCACGGTTCCGGAATTGCTCTCTCCTGCCAGTCTCCAGTGCAGGTTTCTCTTCTTCAAACAGGGAAATCCGCAATGTGCCAAAATCAGAAAAACAGAAAAGGAATCCTTTCAGATACAGAATGGAAAGTCCAAGAAGCCGTATCGTTTCCCCACTTTGCAAAATTTCTCTCCCCTTCAGCAGCATTCCTTCCCTGTAAACCCTGCCAGTACATCCAGACTGACTGCCTTCTGCTCCAGAACATATCTCTGCCTGCAATCCCTCCTCTGTCTCCTGCAGTGACAAATGAACCGGCTCTATTCCAGAAAAGCAGCGATATACCATTTCATTATTATAATTTCTGCCAATATGTACACGTTGTCCCCCTGACAGGAAAATCCGTTTTCCAAAGTCCAGGCTTCTTCTCCTCTCATACAGAACCACAAGTATTTCCTCACCTGCTTCTGTCTGCAATATACACGGATTTTCTTCTCCTGCTATTTTCCCGTTCATCTCCAGGACCCCCTCTTCCTTCTGCCTCAGGAAGAGAAAAAAAGACTCTGTCAGGTGAAGCTCCTCTGCCGGTATCTGCAGCGTATAATTTTCCCCCACCGCAAAACAGATCTCCTTCTCTGTAAACGCTTTTCCTGCAGACAAAAAAAGAACCATTCTGCGCCCGGATATGCCTCTCTCCAAGGTATCCATGAAAGCTCACCCCTCTTATTCTCTTAAACCAAATGAATCTCGAGCCTGCAATCGGCTCAGTCTGACAGAAAGCTCCTGTTTCCCTGCTTTCCGTAAATTCTGTCTGTGTTTTGAAATGATTCCCGGTGTTCAATATCTCTCCGGGAATTCAGAATCTTTGAAACTGAATAAAGGATATCAGATGACCGCTGTAAGGTCAATATGATATCCTTTATTTTATAAATGTTTTAGTCCCTATTTAGTTTTTGGTATTTTATTTTTATAATTATACTGTGAAAATACCCATATTTATTAAATTTTTGTTATGACAGTGCTACATCCAGCACCATCATAATGAGAAATCCAACCATGACACCAACGGTCCCCAGATTGGAATGTTCTCCCTGATTGGCCTCCGGGATCAGTTCTTCCACGACCACGTAGATCATGGCACCCGCCGCAAATCCCAGAAACCATGGCATGTATGGTGTGATCACCTCTGCGATCATCGTGATCCCGACACCAAAGATCAGTTCCACAAGTCCTGACAGACTGCCATACAGAAAAGCCTTTCCCTTACTCATGCCTTCCTGACGGAGAGGCAGGGAAATCGCTGCCCCCTCCGGGAAGTTCTGGATGCCGATTCCCACAGCCAAGGCAAAAGCCGCTGCATACAGGGATGCATCCTCCGGATGCTGCGCTGACAGTGCAAAAGCCAGCCCAACCGCCATTCCTTCTGGTATGTTATGCAGGGTCACTGCCAGGATCAGCAGCGTTGTCCTTCTGAAGGAGGAGGGAACACCCTCCGCCTTACTTTCTCCCAGATGAAGATGCGGCATCAACATATCAAGCAGCATCAGAAAAATGCCGCCAAGCGCAAAGCCCCCTGCTGCCGGAACAAAGGCAAAATTCCCCATATCAGCTGCCTGATCAATGGAAGGGATCAGCAATGACCAGACAGAAGCAGCGATCATAACTCCTGCTGCAAACCCCAGAAATGCTCTCTGCAGATTTTTTCCCATATCATTTTTTAATATGAATACAACACTGGCGCCAAAAGCGGTCATCAAAAAGGTAAAACCGGTTCCCATGAACGCCCATACAATTCCCTGATTCATGTTTTTCCTCTTTTCTTAATTATATATATGATGTTCAGAACAAAGATGTCACAAAACTGCCTGTATACAGGGCACAGTGTCTGACATCTGTCCTCCATTTCATCATATCATTTTATGACAGCCTGACACAACTGACGACAGCCTGCGCAGTTAGTCAAAATTTCTCATTAAATAATCGTCATCGCCCTGATGCAAAAAGGAACCCTGTCTGGCAGGGTTCCTTTCCATTATTCGTGATCTCTATACATTCAAAAATTCACTTTCTCTTTCCATATAACGGCTAAGCTGCACAATTCCGACAATCATCTCCGGCTTCCATGTCGAAAATGTCTCTATCTCATACTGCAGCCCAAGTGCCCCGGCATACAGGATCTGCATCAGCACCTTCCCGCCTTCATCCTGAAGTACATATTCTCCCCATTTTTTCCTGATCAGGACACAGGTCTTTCCCTGTATATCCATCAATGCATGGTCTACTCTTGGCATCCGACAAACCGGAAATCCATTTTCAGTGAGTCTTTCTCCTGCCGCATAAAAGGGTGCTGCACTGGTACATATACTGCCATCCATTTTCCGGAGCAAATATCTTCTTCCGACGATATCCCCGTATTCTGCACGACTGCTTTCTTTTGTCTGCATATCACTAATTCCTGATACATCGGAATTTCTCTGATAAATTTCTGTATAAAGAAGTTCCTTGCCTTCTTTATCACATATAATCTTCCAGGGGCTTATCCTTCTGCTTTTGCACTGTATCAGCATAGCCCCGTCAAGATAAAGTTTTCCTGACTTCATGATGTACTTCAAGGGAATCACCTCTGTTGCTTAATCTGGTCTGCAATGTTGCGCATCTGAGGCAGGCATGCATCATAATAGCGGTAATAGCTTTCGCAGAACCGGTTTCTGTCATCTATTCGGTTTCTCCTGCATCCATTTCTGCAAAGAGAATAATAGCTGCATTTTCTGCAGTCATCACTGATACGTTCCGATTCCTCAATAAAGCAGAGTTCTTTCCTTTTTTCCTGCATCACAGTCAGAT
>NZ_JAXXXI010000031.1:0-4244 GCF_037359455.1 Suilimivivens sp. | reverse complement strand
TGGTAGTACAACACAATTTAACAGCAATGAACTCTAACAGAATGTTAGGCGTAACCACAAAGACCCAGGCAAAGTCCACCGAGAAGCTTTCATCCGGTTACAAGATCAACCGTGCAGCAGATGATGCAGCAGGCCTTTCTATCAGTGAGAAGATGAGAAAGCAGATCAGAGGTCTGACACAGGCTTCCCTGAACGCACAGGATGGTATCAGTGCAGTACAGACCGCTGAAGGTGCTCTGACCGAAGTTCATGATATGCTGCAGAGAATGAATGAACTGGCAGTTAAGGCTTCTAATGGTACTAATAGCGAGGATGACAGACAGTATATTCAGGATGAAGTAGATCAGCTTGTAGAGGAAATCGACAGAGTATCTACAACTACCAAGTTCAATGAAACCTATCTGCTGAAGGGTGATAGTGCAACAAATGTTAATAAGACGTTGAAGGCTAAGTCAGCTGGATTTGAAGGAACTTGGGCAGGTCTTGGTACAGGAACAGCGACCTTTACAATGAAAGAGTTAAAGGCAGGAGATAAAGTTACAGTTGCAGGAACCAAGTATGGAGTCTCAGTAGCTGATGCAGCAGCAGCTTTAAAAGCGGCAAATGTTGACACTACAAAATTAAATAACGGTGATAAGATTGAAATCGATGGAACAACGTATGCTATTGCTGATGCAACTGATGCAGATAAGAAAACGCTTGCTAAAACTGACATAGCAGGAAAATTGACAGATGGTAAAATACATACTATTAATGGTAAGGAATATGCTGTTGGTAATGTGGAAGGATATAAGTCAGCAGACGACTTATACACTTTAGTTGGTAATGAAATTAAAAAAGCAAGTTCTATAGGAACCGATACAGCTGCAACTTTAACTAATACAAAGAATGTATTTACGGTGACTGAAGGAACAGTTGGAGTTAATAAGGCAGTTAGTCTTGATCTGCATGTAGGTGCTGATTCTTACACTTCCAACAAGATTTCTATGGATATTGATGCTATGAGTGCCAAGGGACTTGGAATCAATGGTATTCAGGTTGGTGGTGATGATGGACAAAATGGAACCTATGCAATTGATTCCATTAAGGATGCCATTCAGATGGTATCCACCCAGCGTTCCGCACTTGGTGCTATTCAGAACAGACTTGAGCACACCATCAACAACCTGGACAATGTAGTTGAGAACACCACCAGCGCTGAAAGCCAGATCCGTGATACAGATATGGCTACAGAGATGGTTAAGTACTCCAACAACAACATTCTGGCTCAGGCAGGTCAGGCTATGCTGGCACAGTCTAATCAGGCTAACCAGGGCGTACTTTCCTTATTACAGTAATTTCTGTAAGAGTAAAATTGCAAAGATAAGTTGTGAAGGAAAAGGCCGGTTTATCCGGTCTTTTCTTTATCTGGATATGAAATGAATACAGAAAGAGAAGCAACAAAAAATGCAACATTTTGTAATCAAATGTTGCATTCTTACGTTCACTAATAATATCGGCACTTGGGAAAATTACTTTATAGGAAAATTAAAATTTTTTGCAAACCATTTTGGACAGATAGCTAATTCTCCTTCGGATTCTTTTCTTTTTGCCTGTAAAATCTCGTTTATTTGATCAATATAACTTGTGTCAGCCAAAATCGTCATTGGATACCTGTCTGAACCTGTTCGACAAAGGAAGGATCACATTCCAAAAATCTGCAGATATTTTCACAGGAAACACCACCAGCCAACATATTGGAAATGATAGTCCTGATTTTAGCTTCACTGTTCTGCTTTTCCAGGAGAATCCCTTCGTGCTTTCCAATAAGAATCCCCTCGTGTTTTCCGATAAGAATCCCCTCATTCATTTTATCCGCCATTAATTCATCTAAAGCCTGGCACATATCAAATCCCTCCTGGTTTCCGTATATATTTCTGAAAGCTTCTTTGTTTTGAGGCAGGGCTGCATTGTCTGTCGTGGAAGGCAGAATATCGATATTACTGGATGCTTTTCCGTACCTGTTCGACCAGAGAAGGATCACATTCCAAAAACCTGCAGATATTTTCACAGGAAACACCACCAGCCAACATATTGGAAATGATAGTCCTGATCTTAGCTTCACTGTTCTGCTTCTCCAGAAGGATCCCTTCGTGTTTCCCCTCACGCTTTCCGATAAGAATCCCCTCGTGCTTTCCCTCACGCTTTCCGATAAGAATCCCTTCGTGTTTTCCCTCACGTTTTCCGATAAGAATCCCCTCATTCATTTTATCCGCCATTAATTCATCTAAAGCCTGGCACATATCAAATCCCTCCTGATTTCCGTATATATTTCTGAAAGCCTCTTTGTTTTGAAGCAGGGCTGCATTGTCTGTCATGACAGCAATGGCATCCCATGTGTCTTCGTTTAAATGGGAATAGAGTTTATCCCCCATAAGCTCGGTCAGCTTCTGCTTGTCCTTCCTACAGTTCATGGCACGAAAAAGCTGCCGGAGGTCTGTGTGAAATTCATCAAATCCACTATGCTCATTAACACAAAACAGATTGAGCGGATAGTCCCTGAACAGGAATCTCAGATAATTATCATTTGGATGGAATGCCATCATATCTGAAAGTGTCCGTGGTCCATCCCATGGATCTGTACCACTATAGAGACAAACAGTATAAACCGGCTGCAGCCGGTCCGTTTTCAAAATTCCGGACAGTTTTTCATGGCTCGTTGCAGCAGACACTGCGCCGGATGTGATGCTGGGTCCTTTTTGACGCCTGTCCATTAAATTCCATCTACGCTTCTTTGCTTTTAGCTGCCTGTGATATTCTGCGGCATCATACCCCATGCACCGCACCGGCATGCTGTAGTCAATGTAGCTCTGATTTTCGACAGCCAGTATCTGCAAGGCTGTACCTGAGCAGAGATACATTTTAACATCCCGGAAAAACTGTGTTTTCCTTTGGGACTGGCGTGAATTATGCCCCTTAGCATCTGCCCCTTTTGCAGCTTTCTTTTCCGGGGGAAAATTCTCAATGATATACATTTCAGAGGCATCCTGAAGCTCCTCTGCCCGAATAACCTGTTCACCCTGAAAACAGCAGCCATTGAAGAAATCTGCAAAGCGTTCTTTGTTTTGCAGGAACTCCCTCATACAAGTATCATATTTCCCCATAAAATACCTCCTTTGTGCGCAAAGGATCCTATGGGTTTGAAAATCCTCTGCTTATTCAATTACATGTTGGATTGAAAAGCATGGATTTTCTGATCTGTTAGAATGTCAGAGCATTTCCCGATGGAAAAGCATCTGATCAGGGAAAGGACTTGGCCCATGGTTTACAGAGTAGCTTTTTATTTTCACCTGTCTGTAAAAAGAAAACGTCTATGCTTTGATCTGAGTTTATCACAGAAACTTCCGAACCGCAATAAATGTTTTTCCGTTAACCTGTTACAGGAAAGGCAGAAAGCAGAGGGACTGATTACAGACGGATTTTTTCAAATACCTGATCCTTGTCATCCTGATCAATTCCAAGATACCGTTTTGTGATCTGATAGGAAGAATGGTTATAGATATCCATCAGCATGGCAGGGGGCACACTCTGCTTCCAGGCGTGATAGCCAAAGGTCTTGCGCAGGGAGTGGCAGCTGATATGCTCTGGCAGACCTGCATAGATGGCAGCTTTTTTGATTATGCGGTAGGCCTGGTAGCGGCTTAGGGGACTGCCTTTATACTTATGGCTTGGAAAAAGAGCATCATCTGGATCCAGGTTGGTAAGGTGGCACGCGGATAAAGCCTGCCGGACCTCCTGGTTTATATATATGGAAGTATTTTTCCCGGTTTTCCTCTCCGTAATTTCAATGTGCCTGTTAAAACAATGCTGCCGGAAATCCCATACATCTGCGATGTGGAGCCGGAGGATATCCGAAATTCGGAGGGCGGTATTAAGACCAAGGATAATAAGGGCATAATTGCGGCTGTCAGGTGAAACCTCCTGATAATATTTTTTAAATTGTTCCAGCTGTTTTACTGACTTGATCGGCTGTGTTGTACTCATAAAATCTTTTCTCCTTTCAGGCATGCTGCCAATGTCCATTCTCCGGACAGGACACGGATATTGCAAACAATTTACTGGAGCAATAATGCAACATTTGATTACAGAATGTTTCATTTAAAAAAAGGAAAGCAGGGAGGCTTGGCTGGAGGCTCCGGATCCATGGAGCAGCAAAGCAGGATACCAGCAGACAGGGAGGTTAAGGATGTTAAGACTGACAGTAA